>JBCDGT010000185.1:0-6605 GCA_038750915.1 Bacteroidota bacterium | reverse complement strand
CACCGTTAAGGCCGCTTGTTGCTGTTTTTCACTAATCCGGCGGCCTTTCACTTCGATCACTTCGGTAGTGATCGCATTATCCCCGAGGCGAATAGTAAGGTCTTGATCGATGGTGGTTACCTCCACTTCCGTAGGGGCGTAACCGATGTAGGAAAATTGCAGAATGATCGGCAGGCCAGATACCGTTAGCTCCCAACTTCCGTCAATATCGGTTACAGTACCGGTGGTTGTCCCCTTAGCGAGAACGCTGGCACCAATCAGGTCATCATTGGAGGTCGCGTCGACAATTTTCCCTTTGAGCGTCACCTGCGCACTCAGGGCACCACATACAATAAAACATAGTATGGTGGTGAAGTAGGTAAATAGCTTCATATACTTTTTAAGACGGCATGATCGAAAAAAGGACACTGGAAAATGCCCGGGGGCGCAAGTTAGTGAAAATTCGCTGGCGGGTAGTTAAAGACCTGTATTTTAGCTCCTTTTGCGTCGGACGTACGTCTTTGAATAAATGACTTAGACGGCCGAAAAGAACATGAGCCTCCTCATTTAGTCCTACCCGATTTTTACTGAAGATAGGACCAGTAACTCCTAGCACCCAATCGAAAACAGCCAAGTACATATTTATTTATTGCACATATTGCAATTATGGCGTTTCCGCGGGTGCAAAGCGGGTTTTCATCGTGTAGTAGAGAAGGTTAAGATACCAATAACTACGGCTGTTTAAAGCCTTAAAAGTGAAATTAGTGCTAGTTGTTCACTATTTCCGTTAAGCGCCCCGACTACCTCGTCCGATAACTTGCATTCCTCTATTCATAATGCTTTGCTCAGTTAGCTAGGTCAGCACCTGCGGCTGCGCCCTGAAAAAGCGCTCATACGGAGCATTAACCAACGTTAACCTTGCCTAACGCCGATGCCCAAATAAAGTACTAGCTTTGCCGGTGAATAGCAAAAGGCCGCGACGGCCCTTAACTACCTTTACCCCATGGGAAAACTCAATCGATTACATCAACTTACCGGCTGGCTGGTCTTCGCCATTGCTGCCGTTGTTTACCTGCTCAGTGCGGAGCGGACGGGCAGTCTTTGGGACTGCGGCGAATTCGTGCTCGGTGCCTATAAGATGCAGGTGGTCCACCCACCTGGGGCCCCCCTTTTCCTACTGATTGGCCGCATGTTTGCTGGTGTAGGTGGCCTGCTCGGCGGAGCGGAAAACCCGGCCCTGATCGCCTACGCAGTGAACGCCATGTCCGGCATTTGTACCGCTTTTGCGGCGGCCTTCGTCGCCTGGATCACTATCCGACTGAGCTGGATCGGCCTGGTTGGTCGTAATGAAAAAGCCGAGTTGGGCAGCGGACAAAACATCGCCGTCGCTGCCGGTGGCCTGGTAGCTGGCCTGGCGACTGCCTTTAGTACCTCCATTTGGTTTTCGGCCGTAGAAGGGGAGGTGTACGCCATGTCTACCTTCTTCACCTGCCTGACCGTTTGGGCCATGATTCGTTGGTATACCAAGCCCGACACTCCCGAAGCGGACCGCTGGTTGCTGTTTGCACTTTTTGCCTCTGGCTTGTCCATCGGCGTCCACCTGTTGTCGATCCTGACCATTCCCGCCATGGCCATCTTTTACTACTTCAAGAAAAGGGAGAACCCAACGGCGCTTGGCTTACTCGGCTCCGCTATTGCGGGGGTGGTGATCATTGTTTTCATTCAGAGCTTTATCATTGTTGGTATTCCTACCATTTGGCAGTTTTTTGAAATTCCGCTGGTCAACAACCTGGGGCTACCTATCCATTCTGGCATTGTCCCAACTATGCTACTCATGGGTGGCATCATGTACTTCGGCCTTCGCTACGCCCATAAGCATCAAATGGCTGGCCTCCAACAGATCATGGTTGGTTTTGGTCTACTGATCGTGGCCTTTAGTACCGTCGGTGTCGTCGTCTTACGGGCCGAAGCCAAGACACCGGTAAACATGAATAATCCGGACAACGTCACCAGCCTCCTGCCCTACCTCAACCGCGAGCAGTACGGAGAGCGGAGTCTGATTTATGGTCAAACCTTTACTGCCCAGGTAAAATCAACCGAAGTCACGGATCGCTATGGCCTCGTAGATGGCAAGTACGAACCCAAAGTGACCCAAAAGATCACTCCGGAGTACAGTAAGAAGATGTTCTTCAGCCGGATGTACGATAATACCCAAGGCCGCGTCGGCCTCTACAAACAGTGGATGGGCTTGAACCCCCAAGAGGCCCTGCCCCGCGGCCGGCCGAATCAGGCGGACAACATCGGCTTCTTCATCAATTATCAGCTGGGCTGGATGTACTGGCGCTACTTCATGTGGAACTTCTCCGGCCGCCAAAACGGAGAACAAGGCTTCTACAGCTGGGACGACAGCTCCGGTAACTGGATCACCGGCATCAAATTCCTCGACGAAGCACGCCTCGGCAACCTCGATGAGCTCAACGAAAGTGCCGCTAACGACCCGGCGCGCAACCGCTACTACCTGCTACCTTTCCTCTTCGGCCTCATCGGCCTGATTTGGCACGGGATGCGCAACCCCAAGGAGTTTATCGGCCTCCTCACCCTCTTTGTGATCACTGGCATCGGGATCATCGTTTACACCAACCAGCCGCCCAACGAGCCGCGGGAACGCGATTATGTACTCGTCGGCTCGTTCTTCACCTTCTGTATCTGGATGGGTATGGCCGTGCCAGCGCTCTACCAGTTAGTCTCCGATCGATTCAAGCAAAAAGGCTTTGCCGTTGCGGGTGGTATCGGGGCAGTAGTCCTCATCGCCCCGCTCCTGATGGGCTTCCAAAACTGGGATGATCACAGCCGTGCCCTCCACAGCGGTGCCCGTGACTACGCCCACAATTTCCTGGAATCTGTGGATAAGAACGCCGTTATCTTCACCTATGGCGATAACGACACCTACCCGCTCTGGTACGCCCAAGAGGTAGAGAACATTCGTCCGGACGTGCGGGTCGTAAACCTTAGCCTTATTGCCGTAGACTGGTACATCGACCTACTACGGTACAAAATGAACGACTCGCCAGCCCTCAACCTGAGCCTGAGCCGCGACCAGTTGCGGGGCCGTAAGCGCAACCAGGTGCCCTACCTAAATCGTAACAACCCCGATGGCAACTGTGCCCGCGACCGCCCGCAAAGCCTGGAGGAGTTAATGAAGACTATTGGTACCTTTAACCCCGTACCATTACGTGGGGGTGGCCAACTGGAAGCACAATACGCCAGTTGTAACGTCGGTATCCAAGTTGACCCCCGAAGGCTGGCCCAAGCCCCTTGGTTGACGCCGGCAGGAGAACAGGTACAACAGCGCATTCCCATCCGAATCAATAATAGTCGCCTATTAAAGGATGAGATTGCTATTCTCGACATTATTAACTCCAATCTTTATGATCGCCCCATTTACTGGGCCGTCACCTGCCAGCAAAGTAAATTGATGGGACTAGAAGATTACCTGGACTTGGAAGGACTCGGCCTAAAGCTAACGGTCACCAGAAACCCGGGCAATCAACAGCGGTATGGCATCATCGGTAGCGGTGGCATCAACGCCGAAAAAACCGCCGACCTGATCCTGAACGAATGGGAATGGGGGAATTTCGACAAAGTCGATACCCATATCGCCAGCAGCTACGCCCCGGCCGTACAATCCATGCAGATCGTTACGGAACGTACAATGAACGATTTACTCCAACAGGGCAACACGGATATGGCGCTAGCCGTAGGGGACGAATATTTCGCGGCTTTCCCGGATATGAACTTCCCCTTCTATTACCAGACCTACCGGATGTTGCAGCCCTACTTCCAAAGTAGCAATGCCTCCCGCGCCCGTGGTATTATCGAACAATTAGCCCGCAATACCGCCGATCGGCTCGACTACTACAACTCCCTCGATCAGGAAATCCGTAACCTTAGCTACGGCAACGAAATCGCCCAGGGTGAAGCCATCGTTCGTGGCCTACTACAGCAGATCCGGCAACAAACCGATAACGACCTGAAGGCTTCCGTAGAACAGATCCTAGGTGCCTACCTCTACCTGTCTCCGGAAGCAGCTCCGGCGAACCCGGGGTAGGATCCTGAGTTGGTCTATTGGTTCGTTGGTCTTTTGTTTTGTTTTTTAGTACTAAAAGACCAACGAACTAATAGCACCAATAGGCCAGACTCCCCCAACCTTCCCACCAATCACCTGTTTTATAGAGAACATAATCTAATTGTACCCTATGTCTTTTTTTGATCGCTTCACAAAATCGAGCAATCCGCTCCTCAAGGAGGAGGCCATTACTCGTTCTTCCCATCCGGACACGCTGGACGGCGGAGCCATTATTCAGCGCAGCGAAGACCAGGCCATGACCGTAAGCGGCGCCGTGAATAAGAGCTTCATCATGGGCGCTTTACTACTATTGACGGCCTTGTATTCCTACGCTAATCCCAGTCCGCTCTTTATGTGGGGGGGTGCGATTGGCGGGTTGGTCTTGGTGCTGATCATGTCTTTCAAACGCAACCTCTCCCCTACCCTAGCGCCTATTTACGCGCTATTGGAAGGACTATTTGTTGGTTCGATTACGGCTATTTATGCTGCCGGCTTTGGCGCAGGCATCGTGTTCCAGGCCGTTTTACTGACCATCTCCCTACTCTTTATGATGCTCTTCGTCTACAAGGCGGGCCTCATAAAGGTCACCCAAAAGTTCCGCACCGGGGTGATGATGGCAACGGGAGGTATTCTCCTAGTGTACCTACTCAATTTTGCCCTGAGTTTCTTCGGCATCAACATGCCCTTCTTGCACGAAGGTGGCATGATTGGTATTGGTATCAGCTTATTCATTATTGGCATTGCCACCCTGAACCTATTACTCGACTTCGATTCTTTCGAGCGAGCTGCCGCTATGCGTGCTCCTAAGTACATGGAATGGTTCTGCGCAATGGGCTTGATCGTCACCCTGGTTTGGCTGTACATCGAAGTCCTACGGCTTCTAGCCATTTTGAGCAGTAGCGACTAGTATACTGTAATTCAACCAACCAGAAAAAAGAATGGGGAAAACGGAACATATCCGTTTTCCCCATTTTCGTAAACAGCCTGTTGAACAAAACTACTAGTGAGAATAAAGTGAGGCTGCAGAATCTTTCATCATCAAAACTGCCATTAAAACGGGCTGCACCCCGCAGGCGCTGCCTACGAGATAAAAAAAATTTATCACTCCCATTACCCGTAGGCATTTTGCAGTAGTGCTACGTACATTTTTCGGGCCGCGATAATCTCTTCGACGTAGATAAATTCGTCCGCCGTATGGCTCCGCGCGCTGTCTCCAGGGCCCAGTTTTAAAGTGGGAAAAGACATTAGCGCCTGATCGCTGAGCGTAGGCGAACCGTAAGTCTTCGCGGAAGGCCGTACGGACAAACCCGCTCGCACCAGTGGGTGATCCAAGTCGATACCACTGGATTGTAAACGCAAGCTACGAGGTGTCAAAGTCGCAGCAGCGCAAATCCCCCGTAGCTCCGCTACGGCTTCTTCGTTCCGGTAAGCTTCGTTGACCCGCAGGTCAATCAGGAAAGTGCAGCGATCCGGCACAACGTTGTGTTGAGTACCAGAATTGATGACCGTCACTGCGGCACTCGTGGGGCCGAGCAATTCACTCGGCCGATCAAATATATGATCACGAATAGCCCGGATGTCTTCCAGGGCTAGGTAAAGAGCATTGACACCTTCTTTACGTGCAGCGTGCCCGCTTACGCCCTTAGTTTCTCCGTCAATAACCACTAGGCCCCGCTCGGCTACCGCTAAGTCTAATAGCGTAGGCTCTCCAATGATGCCTGCATCGATTGGGCCCAGCAAGGGCAATAGTGCAGCAATACCGTTGGGGCCGGAAATTTCTTCTTCTGCAGTTGCAGCCAGAATAAGGTTACAGTTTAAAGCTGGGTTATTTTCCAAGTCGACAAAGGCGGAGATAAGTGATATCAGTGCACCTCCGGCGTCATTACTGCCCAACCCGTAGAGCTTGCCGTCAAGCATTTCTGCCTTATGAGGGTCTCGGGTGTAGCCGGCGGCGGGTTTTACCGTATCGTGGTGGCTGTTTAGGAGTAGGATGGGCTGCCCTTCCACCCAATTCCGACTCCGCAACCAGATATTATTAAGGTGACGCTGGGGCGCTAAGCCGCAGCCTAGTAAGAACTGCTCGATGATCGCCGCCGTTTCCCCTTCCTGGCGGGATAAAGAGGGGGTTTGAATGAGTTTTTTTAATAATTCGAGATACAAGACAAATGCTTTTTGGGGCGCGGTCGCAGGTGCAAAGATCGATTAATGCTCACTCCGTGAGCGATGAATTACAGCTCACAAAGGTATTAACACTGTCAACAGCGGGTAGTACTAAGGCTTCGTCAACTCAATGAACCCATCAATCTTATCATTTGGTATCGTCACACTCAGGGTATAATGGGCAATCTTCCAACCTTTAACCCCGTCCCGTTTTACGACTGCTGTACCACGACAGGGGCCCATCCAGGTGTTGAGTAACTCGTCCCAGTAGGCCACTTGGCTATCGGGGTCGTAAAAAATATGGCGCTCGATGGCAGTGAATGCCCAGGCTTTACCTTTG
>JBCDGT010000184.1:0-6626 GCA_038750915.1 Bacteroidota bacterium | reverse complement strand
CACCGTTAATCTGGTCCAATACGTATGACAAATCGCTGCGGTGGCGGATAAAGGGTACCAGAGGCGAGTAACGAGCGTAAACTACGTCCCAGTCGCGGCCGTGAAGATTTGGATCGTAAAAGTAATCCCGTTCGTAACGCCAGGCTTCTTCGAACATTTGCTTCCACTCGGCTTGCCGATCGAGCTTCATCATTAGCTTAGGCTGTAGGCTTTTACCACTTTTCGCATTGGGTCCACCCGTTCCGGCTAGCTTCCAGCCGGGGCCGGATTGGATCAAAATTTGTTTGCCATCGGCGGAAACGGAAAAATTGCGCACAGCGCTGGCAAACTCTTTCGCTTCCCGGTCTTTAAGCGTGAACTTGTTAAGGGTAAGTCCGGGAGCTCCTTCTTTGCGTTCGGCCAAGAAAACAGTGCCTGCTGGTCCGGCGGCCGTAGCGATGTAATTCTTATTACCAACGGGTAAGGCAATGATGCGGCGCTCGATGCGCTCGAAGTCGATTTTTACACTATCGTCTTCCTTATCTGCTTTTTTATCTTCCCCACTAGCTTTTTCATCAGTCGGCTTTTCGGGTTTTTCTTCCTTACCGGTTTCTTTATCTTCCTTGTCATCTTCTTTTTTCTCCTCCTTTACTTTTTCTTCATCACTACGAGGGATGAAAGGAGAATCTTCGTCTCCTGGAAGAACAATGACGTAAGCGGCGTAGGAAGGGACTCCTTGTATGGCACTGGAATTGGCCCAACCGCAGCCTAAAGCCAAATCGGTAGCTGCCAGGAAATAAAGATGCTTTTTATCACGATCCCAGGCAGGACTAAAGGAATCGGCAAAGGTATTCGTTAAGGCTTTGACCTCCTTGGTTTCCGCGTTCCAGGTAATGATCTGACGGAAGTTATTGGGCGCTGACTTCACGTAAGCTAAGTACTTAGAGTCGGGCGACCAGACGGGTTCGGTTCGCGACCGGTCAATATTATTTGTCCCAACGTCAATGGTCACGGTCGTACCGGCTTCGAGATCGATCACCCTAATGCGAACGTCATCGTCCACAAAGGCGATGTGTTTGCCGTCGGGCGACCAGGAGGGATCCCAGGCCATTTTTGATTCTCCAATGCTGATCTTTTGTCGCTCTCCGCGTCCGTTCTGGTCGGCTAAGTGTAAGGCGTACTGCCCACCGTCGTCCGAAAACCAAGCAATTTTATCTCCTTTTGGAGACCATAGGGGCGCGCGATCCGCTGCGTCGGAAGACTGGGTAATATTCCGACTGTCCCCGTGTTCTACTGGAACAGTAAAGATTTCGCCGCGGGAGGCCATCACGGCCCGCTTGCCGGTTGGGGAGAGGGAAACGGAGCCGGCCCGCCGGCTAACGTCTTCCCATTTAGTGGCCGCCCAGGGAAAGTCGCCTACAACGGAGATACTTACCTTATTCGTATTGCCGGTGGACGGATCGATGAAATGAAGGTAGCCATCTTGCTCCACCATCAGTTGCTCACCGTTGCCCGCCAGCCACTTGGCGTCCGTTCCCGTGAAACGGGTTATCTGGCGCACGGCTTTGGTGCGGGTATTGTAGGCCCAGACGTTCATGGTCCAGTCGCGGTCCGAAAGAAAATAAACCTCGCCATCGTGCCATAAAGGCTGTACGTCAGTAGTTTTTTCGTTGGGGATCAACTCCTCCGCCTGGTCTTTGAGATTCAGGATGATCAGCGGGGTGTTTTGGCCACCCCGGTAGGCCCGCCATTCTCCATCCCAGCGTGACATTTTGTCAATCACTATCCGTCGACCGTTAGGATGATAATCACCATCGTAGCCCCATTGCTCCGTTACTTTCGTGGAAGGCCCCCCGGTGGCGGCTACCGTCCATAGTTGGTTATAGGAAACCGGAGCCGTTTCCCGGCTAGAGGCATAGAGAATACGCTTTCCGTCTGGGGTCCAACCACGGACAAAAGCCGAAGAAGGATGCCAACTTAGTTGGGTCGGCATGCCGCCAGAGCTCGGGACTAAGTACACCGAAGGGGCTCCCGTCCGATTGGAGCTGAAGGCAATCCATTTTCCGTCAGGAGAAAAATAAGGGTTGCTTTCGATGGCTGGGGTACTGGTGATCCGGCGGACCTCCGAACCATCGTGAGCACTCGTCCAGATGTCGCCGCCATAAACAAAGGCAATTTGACTTTCGCTAAGACTGGGCTGCCGCAGGAGGCGGGTTTCTTGGGCGGATAGGGATAGGCTAATACTGCAAAGCAGTAGTAAGGAAAGGTAGCGGTAGAACATGTGGTGCTTATTTGTAGATCGAAGGATAAATATAGTGGTTTAAAAAAGGGCCAACCAAATCCTTTGGAATAAGTGATACAAGCTTGAACACGCTTTAATTTAGACTAACCTTTGCTGAAGTACCATTCTTTAATTGTAATTATTTAGGCTGCTGAAAGCCAGATACTCGGAGGAACTGGCTATGCCAGCACGCTCCGAGGCCCTCCAATGCCCTACCAAAAGACACCACGAAGGGCCTCGGTGTGCCCCTGACGTAAGTCGGGACCTCCGAGTGTTCGGAATAAATTAACCTTTACCCTGGAATCTACCGCCACGGGAACAGAAGCCATCCGCGCAGGATTTGCCCTAAGCCCAAACCCTGCTCATGATCTGGTATCCATAAGCGTACCTTCTGCTTTTGCTAACGGCGGGTAACTCACGGCCTGTAATGCCTCGGGGGCCATGGTAAAAACCTGGACCGTAGGCGGTAATGCGGTGTCTATTAATGTGACCGATCTACCGGCCGGTAGTTACCTGCTGCGATTAACGAACCATAAGCAGCGCTTGATTCGAAGGTTGATTATCCGGTAAAGCTTATCGCTATTTTGGGCGCGAACGCAGGTGCAGGCACAACTCGCAGAGCGGTAGCAGGCTAAAGCTAAATTTGTAAAGGGGAAGCAGGAGTTATACCTGTAATTTTTTGGGTGTGCAAGATGTAAGGATAAGGATAAAAAGAATGGTTGAGGACGTCCTCAAACCATTTACCACAAGCTATCCTTACGTTTATTACACGGCCAAAAATTTAGTTATCAGACGGTCTGATAGTAATGGTAGTATAGTATAGGAGCATTACAAAATGTCATTTTACCACCATTACTATACTACTACTGCCCTGCCCTGCGATTGATGTTCTTCTGGTAACACGGAGGCAAACCCGAGTTTTGCTGAGTGGGTGATCTTTCGACACAAAGACAAGGCAGTGCAGTGGATTTGGACGTAGCCGGGTGGCTCCTAATGGTCTTCGTCGTGAGGTCGAAGTAATAACTCCAAGCGGAAGCATCGTTGGCTTCGGTAGCGGTCCAGAATTCAATGTAGCCACCACCAGGTTGGTCGGTGGGGTTGACCAGGGAGCATTCCCCGGACCCCGTCAGCATTGCAAAGGCTCTTGCTGGGTCGTTACGGTAAATCTTTTCAATCAGGAAGTCGATTTCCCCAATACAGGGTAGGCGCCAACCGCGGGAGGTACAGGCATCTAGGGCGTCTTCCCAGCGGTAAGGGCCACCGGGCAAGGCCTCCGTCATTACCCACAAGGGGCCAATTCGTTTAAAATTGGTTGTGCCGATTAGTTTACAGGGTAAGTCGTCAGCTAGCCCAGGCGGGATCGTGGGGGGGCGGCTGTAGGTAGTAACGGGCACCCGCTCGATTACGGTATCGCGAACCGTAAGCTGTACCGTATCTCGTACCATGGGGCACTCCCAATCTAGGAGGCGTGCCCGGACGATGTCCATACAAATGCCTTGGTCTCGATATTTGGTGAAGAACTGCTGGTAAGCTCCACAGGTAGCCAGCTTGGTGATTAGTTGATAATCCTTCCACTCTTCACACTGCCTTTCTTCTAGAATAGCCGCAAATTCGGGCGCACACGCTGCGGTGTCTCCATAAGTACACAAGTAGTTTAGGTAAGCTTCACAGCTGTCGGTTTGTTCCGTTAGCTGGCAGGTAGTCAAAGGTTCTTCGGCGGGGTTCATCCACCAGTAAAGGAAAAACATCCCGAAGGGTAGCGCCGCCAAAGGCAGGATAGTCCACCAAGGAATGGGAGCTGGAACTACGACAGCCGCACCAGCTGCGGCCAGTTGCTTATCTCCACATCCACAACTGATCCTACTATCTTCCAGCTCCTTGATCTCACGCTCCAGAGCGGGGTTTGGCGGTGCGTTCTCTGGTGGACGTTGGGCCTTTAAGGTGTCCAACCGCTCCGTAATAAATTCATCGATTAGGCTCCTAGCGGGCCCCATTTTTTCAACTTGTCCGAGGTCCATTGCTACGGGGCCGGAGGTCGTTTCTTTACAGCTGCCTTGGTGTAGTTGGTGTAAGTAAATCTGCAAGCAATGAACGGGTACATCCCCATTTTCGTTAGCCAGTTCTTTACAAACCCTTTCCGCTACGTCTTTCGGCTTATCAACTTTTATCAGGTTGGTGAGGGAGAAGACATCGAGTAAGTTGATGGTCGTATCGATCATCGAATTCTGCCGGAAGGGCAGCAGTCGGTAGCGATTGTCCAATAAGCCAGGCAGGCTTTCTTCGTACTCCGCTACGGGGGCTAGAAAGGCTTCTCGCAGAGCCATGATGACCCTAACCGGACAGTCTTCTTCATCTAGCCAGTCACGGATGAAGCCGAAAAAAGACTCCCGCTCTGCATCGAAAACGTCAGAGGAAAAAAATAGCTCTAGTTGGTCGAATATCAGATAGATTCGTTTACCGGATACTTCTGCCAATAGGCGGGCCAGCAAGATTGGGTCTTCTACCTCTGGAATCACCACCTCGTCGTAATTTGCCAGGGTTGAGCGTAGGCTTGCACACAGACTTGTCAGCAGGTCACTTTCTTGGCGGCGGACAACAATCATTTGTTCTTCCTCCTCCTCTAAACGATTTGCTAAACCACACTGAAGCAAGCTCGTCTTACCCACCCTAGCTTCTCCGTACAGCAGTAGTAGGGAGTGGTTTTTGAGCAACGCATATACTTCTTCCACCTCCTTTTTGCGGCCGTGAAATAGTGGTAAGTCGGCTGCTACGAAGGGTTGGAGGGCATTGAAAATCGGTTCACAAGGCCCTCGATTAAGGTTGGCCTGCACGCCCAAGTTTGGCAGGTAGCCAAGAACATCTTTTTTCTCGACGTGCAGCACGCTACTGCCCACCTCTTGCCATTCGTATCCCCGGTCGGTCTGACTAAGATCGAGGTCTTCCAAAGAGGTAAGGCCAGCTATTTCCTGAGCTAATTCCCAGTAGGTAAGCTTAAAGGTCGTTGCTTGGGCGGCAGCTTTCCAAGCTTGGAGCGTTTCGTCGGCGATTTCCTTTCCTGGTACCAACGCCCCTTTGCCGACGGCGGGAATCCTCTTCCCGAAGGCTAAAATGGTATATCCTCCACTGGCCAATTCCCGGGAGGGCGCCGCGCCAATAGAACCACCTCTTAACTTCAGTACCAGACCTTCCATGGCGCTGATAGCCGTAGGAGTATCGGGATAGAACGGACTATAGATGACCAACTGGTCGGTGTCCATTCGGAAATAGCAGAGTGTGTTTGCTTGCTCTTGACCGAGGGAAAATAAAGAAAATTGCATAGTGTCGTTGGAGTCGCTACTGACTCTTCGGGCTTAATATACACTATGTTGGGCTAATGGTCTTGTCGTCTTGTAGTTTGGTGGTCTTGTCGTCTTAACTCTGCTCATTACCTATTTTGCTAGAAGCTTCTTGCAATAACGGTGAGTCTGACGAAGTCAGGGAACGGAATGCGGGCACTACAAGACCACCAGACGATAAGACTATTCCCCTTTCTTAGCTATTTACCTTGCGAACACACATTGCACCTGCGGCCGCGCCCAAAAATTGCTTAAACGTTGAGGTAATTCATGAGGCTATCATAGCGCTCGCGCAGGGAGTCTTGTAATTGCTTCTCGTTGAAACTGGCCTTGACGTTGTAATTGAAGCGTTCGAAGGTGGCCAGGGTGGCGGCAATGCTTTGGCTATTGACCTTGATGGTGACTTCTACTCGATTACTATCGGTGAAAGTATGGACAAAGCTACTCAGAATGATAGCACCTTCACTTTCCACAATGCGGGCGATCTCCGCTAAGCTGTAGTCATGGCGGCCCATTTCTAGAATAACAATCGAACCTGGATCCCGAAAGGTACTGGATTCAGCAAAAAAGCGCAGTAGGTCTTCGCTAGTGACCATTCCGAGATATTCCCCTTCCCGATTGATGACGGGTACGATGGTCAGTTTATACTCAACGAGTAAGCGCATTACATCGTATACGTGATCGTCGGGGAAAACTGCCGGTGGTTGTAGGGGAAGGCGATAGGAACCAACGGGTTCCATTGCGTCGGCATCGAGGATGTCGTCTTCGGAAATGACGTGAAGCAGTTCGTTCTTTTTGACGATGGGTAAGTGCCGAATGTAGAAGTCACTCATGACACCCAAAGCCTCTTCACCGGTGTCGGAAGGGCGTAGGGGAACGATTGCGTCGGAAATAAGGGATTCAGCAGTCAATTTGGAGGGGTCGTTTCTTTACTAAAGGTAGTAGTAGTTTTATCCTAATAGGCGCTTCTTTTGGGTGGCGAATTCACCTTCTGTAAGTAAGCCTTTTTCTCTCAGGGTGGCTAGTCGTTG
>JBCDGT010000183.1:0-6651 GCA_038750915.1 Bacteroidota bacterium | reverse complement strand
GGTCGCACGTCGTTGCGGGCAAAAGAGTAGGGACTTACCGGCGGATCACCTGCTATGCAGGTGATCCGCCGTAATTGCCATGCTTCACAGCAACAATTTACCCCTGGCGGTGTCTATCTACTACCATCTACCGTCATTTGCCAATGATGCTTCGCGACTTCTTTTCCCTGGTCAAATTCTCCCACACCATTTTTGCGCTGCCCTTCGCACTGCTAGGCTTCTTTTTAGGAGTGTTGGATGCTGGTACCTTGCGTTGGAAGCAACTGGCTTTGGTGGTGTTGTGTATGGTGTTTGCCCGCTCGGCGGCCATGGCTTTCAACCGTTGGCAGGATCGGGATATCGACGGTAAAAATCCGCGGACGGCGGTAAGGGAAATTCCTTCGGGGGCCATTTCTAGTAGGGCTGCCTTGATCTTCGTTATCATCAATAGCCTACTCTTTGTTGGGGCGGCGGGACTGCTAAACTCTCTCTGTCTATTTCTTTCTCCCGTAGCATTGCTAGTAATTTTAGGCTACAGCTACACTAAGCGATTCACTTATCTCTGTCATTTTGTGTTGGGGCTGGGGTTGGCTTTAGCCCCAATCGGCGCCTACTTGGCCGTCACGGCTCAGTGGTCGCTGTTACCCATTTTATACGGTGTAGTAGTCTTACTGTGGGTCTCCGGCTTTGATATCATCTATGCCTTACAGGACGAAAGCTTCGACCGGAAGGAAGAATTGTATTCCATTCCCGTTAAACTGGGCACGGTCAACGCACTACGATTTGGGCGCTTACTTCACCTGCTTTGCGCCGGGGTGTTGCTTTATGCCCTTTACTACCAGGCCCAAACTTATCCTCAATTTGAGACCTTATCGTTTGTTGCTGGGGCCGTATTTCTGGCGGCATTGGTTTACCAACATACCTTGGTAAAAGCCGGCGACTTAAGTCGGGTAAATCTGGCCTTCTTCACAACTAACGGTATAGCGAGTGTGGTTTTCGGCTTGGGGAGTATCCTGGATATTTACGTGTAAACCCTAATAAAAGACCGCTCTTTTGTTTTTTTACAGCACCCGCGACCGCGCCAAAAATAGTTTGAAAATTCTTGATTTAAATTGTAATATTTAACATTTGATGAGACATCAGACTCCGAACTACCCACGGTGATTTTGCTGCGGGCAAATTTTAAATACTACTTATTAAATCAAACATATTCAATTCCTACGCGCCCGCTAGTGCTTTCATCCGGGCGGCGGTTTCGTGGCCTAGGTAACGGTCAATCCAAGAGTGGGCCCAGTAGATCAGGGGGGTCATGAGGACCGCCATGATGAATTTATAGGTGTACTGTACGGTGGCTACCGCAAGCAGACGCGACCAGGGCCAGGGCTCGATGACCCCGCCGAACAGTTCCGGCCCCAACTTGAAGGCGACGTAGAGAACGACAAGACTATCCACCAACTGGCTGATCAGCGTAGATCCCGTTGCTCGCAGCCATAGTCTACGCTCACCGGTTTTGCCCCGAATGCGTTGAAAGACGAGAACATCCGTAAGTTGGGCCAACAGGAAGGCCATGAGTGAACCAACGATGATGAAGAGCCCCTGACCGAAGGTGACCCGGAAAGCGGCCTGGCTATCGGGAACGCCTTGCGCCTGAGACTGGACGATCCACCAATCGGCGGGCACCAGTGCGATCGCCGCATAAATCATCGCGAAAGCGTAGAGGATGAGTCCAACGGTAAGAAAACTGAGCATCCGCACGCCCCGCTTACCGTAGTACTCATTAAGCAGGTCGGTCATGACGAAAACGATGGGCCATAAAAGGACTCCTGCGGAAAACTGCAGAGCCCCGGCTTCACCAAAGAGATTGAAATTCCAGGGTGCTAAGCCTAGGGTGTCTTCCAGGGCGAAAATTTTCACCCCAATCAGTTCGGCAATTAGGGCATTAGCGACGAAGAATCCGGCCAGAATGATAAACAAGCGGCTCGGACGATGCGTGATGACGTCCGTGAGGTGGACAAGCGGTTGATCCGCTGCTTTCCTAGACATTTATTGATACTTTGTAGGGTTCAGAGTAAACTGGCATTTTGCCGAACTCAGGAAGTCCTATTCGGAGCTGGTGGGCAATGATACAGTTAAAACGGCTACTCGGTTGTGCCAAGGAAGCATCCACCAACGTTATTTGTTTATCTTACGTCTCCTCAGAAATACCGCTTAATCCCCGTTATTCAATGCGAGTACTCTTGTTTTTAATGCTGCTTTTTGGCGGCTATTCCCTTGCTGGACAATCCTACGAATCGAGGATACACTACAAAGTTACCATTGGAGATACGACTCAGTTACACCAGTTGATCTTGCTTGATTACAGCAAGTTCTTAGGGACGGCAATGGAGATTGACGAAGACTACATATATTTTAAGTTAAGAAGCTCCAGCGATGTTTCAGAAATTCCCTTGGAGCAACTCCGCTTTCTCGGGGTATTCAATCTTAACGAGTTGCCGTCAATTATCCGCTCCGGGGCAGGACCAGGGTTTTCGGACCTCACCTACGAGCGAACAGCCTTACCCTTTCATTCTTCCGCTCAGGTAAAAGTTATAAACCTGCTCTATGCGGTCGTAGAGTGGAACTTGAACAAGAATTTACAGGTTGGCGTCGGACTGGCTGGTCCTGTAGGTATCCTGGGGACCGTCCGCTACCGTTTTAGCCTAAATAAGGACGTACACCTCGGTCTCAGTAACCAAATCCTCTTTCCTCCCTTCGCCCAATTCGACAATGACCTTATCGTAGTGGGAGACGTCACCACCATGCTCACCTTTGGCGACGAGCGCCGCTTCCTTAACCTCGGTACGGGGATATTCTATAATACGGATGATTTTGTAGAATCCGTAAATATCCACCGCCTGGGGATTGGAGGTAGGGTCAGTAATAGAGTACACCTTTACGCCGAAGCCGCCCTGCTACTGGATAATGAAGCATTTAATGGACGCGACTTAAACCTAGTTCCTTCCGTCAATGTCAGTATCGGTGCTCGCCGCCACCGCTGGCGCTTTGGGATTTTCTCCGTCTTCTTAGACGAAGATTCCTTCGTACCACCACCTTTGCCTTACGTAGGGTACACGTATTACTGGTAATTGGTAGTTAGTAATTGGTAGTTTAGCATCAATTACCAATTACCAATTACCAACTACTAACCACTAGCTCCCCGCTTCCGTCTTTTCGATCCAATCGATCAAGCCTTCAAAGTAGGTCTGCTGATCGTCGTAAAAACTCATGTGACTACCCTTGGGGCAATGGAGGTGGCTGCCGTTAGGGAAGTCATCGGCAATGGCGCGCATGTGTTCGGGGTCCATGGTGTCGTACTGACCGCCGATGGTGAGTACGGGGATGGTGATCTTTCCCAGGTCCGCCATCCGGTTCCATTCTTTGAGGGAGGCGTCTCCCTTGATGCCGAATTCACTAGGTCCTTGCATACCCACGTATATCTGCTCATTGAGTTTGTCGAACCCGCGGTTAACCGGCTCAGGCCACTCTTCCAGCGGCATCCGCAGTACGTGTTTGGGATAGTAATTAGCGTAAATTAACCCTAGATACTCTTCGTTACCATAATCTTCTGCGGCTTCGTACCCCTGGATTTTGCTGAGTATTTCGGGAGGGAGTTGTGGGCCCAATACCTCCTGGGCGTAAGTGTTGTAGGCAGGCACATCCATCATCATGTTACTGATGATTAGGCCATTCATTTTATCTTGGTGTTTTAGGGCGTACTCTACGCCAAGGATACCACCCCAACTGTGGCCGAGGACGTAAAAGTTATCTTTTTCGAGGCCAAGTGCCTGGCGTACTTGTTCGACTTCGTCAACGAAGCGATCAATCGTCCAGAGGCTGGGGTCAGTTGGCACGTCACTAAGGCGACTACCGAGCTGGTCGTAGTAGTAGTACTCGATGCCAGCGCCAGGGAAGTAGCTGTCGAAGCATTCAAAATAGGCATGGTTGGCGCCTGGGCCGCCGTGCAATAGCAGGACTTTTACGTCCGGATTATTACCAATACGCTTGGTCCAAACCTTGAAATCTCCTAACGGAGTGGTAATGGGAATCATTTTAGCACCACCGCTAAGTTGATCGCCTTCATCGGCGCTCAGGTCATGGTAAGTAGTTAGGTCCGGTGTGGCAGCGTCAGTTGCTTCCATCGTGGTTTCCGCCGGTGGGGTGCAGGCAATCAGTAGCAGTAAAGGCAGGTAAAGTAAATGCTTCATAGTGTGCTCTTTTGGTTGGGTGATGTAGATGGCTGCATACCTAAGCTGAAAAGAGTAGAAAATGTTGAATGCTACATTTTCAAGCGAACCTTTTCAATTTCATTCGGGCGCGGCCGCAGGTGCTCACTGAGCTCGTTGAACGCGTGCAAAGTAAGGTTTCGAAAGCGAAGAAAGACCTTACGTACCTTGCGGGGAGCTTAGGAATTAGTACTAAGCTCACAAGTTTAGCACCAAAAACCAACTACTAATTACCACTCACTGCCTCATGCTCGATCTGCTCATCGTCCTTGCCTACTTTGCCCTGATTATGTTCGTTGCCCTACGTGGGAAGTCGGCGGGAGAACCGGATACGGCTGATGATTACTTCCTGGCGGGGCGTAATCTCCGCTGGCCCTCGGTAGCCCTTTCTACCATTGCCACCAATATTCAGGGCTACCAGTTTTTAGGGATGATGGGATCCGCCTACTTGTATGGCCTGGCCCAGGCGAACCTAGAGATTAATGCGGTACAGGGCATCCTCCTGGCGGCCTTCCTTTTCGTGCCGATGTACCTCAGTGAGAAGATCATCACCATCACCCAGTTCATTGAGCGCAAGGTAGGAGCCGAGGTGGCTCTGGCGTACAGTCTTGCGAACCTAGCTTTATTCGCTACCATCACCCTTGGGGGGGCATTGTTCTGGGGGGCTTATGCAGCGGAGTTGGTGTTTGGGGAGTACTTCACCTTTATTAGCGAAGAGCGATTGGTGCGAGTCAGTGTGCTCATTTTGGCTTTGGGTATCTTCTCCGCCATCTACACTTACCTCGGCGGGCTGGCGGCCGTAGTTCAGACCGACCTCATTCAGTTCGCCATTCTTTTTCTCGGTGGGGTAGTGGTTACCCTAGTCGCTGTACATCATTTGGGTGGCTGGAGCCAGCTCTACGTAAAAACACCCCAGCTGATGCACCTTCACCTTCCGGCGGACCACCCAAAGCTGCCCTGGACGCTGCTCTTTGGCTTGTTTTTTCTCAACATCAACTACTGGTGCGCTAACCAGGCCGTAGTGCAACGGAGCCTGGCCGCCCGGAGCCTGCGGGAAGCCCAGATCGGCCTGATGGTGGGTGGGGTGACTAAGTATTTCATGGCCGTCATTATCATTGTTCCCGGTATCGCCCTCTTTGGTATTCTCGGGGAAGGAGGCCTGAGCGACCCCGACGGAGCCTTCCCCTACATCGTCGATAATTACCTGCCAACGGGCTTGAAGGGGATTATCCTTTGTGCCCTTTTCGCTAGCCTGATGTCTACCGTTGATTCCACCTTCAATAGTCTGGCGACCCTCTGGAGTGTTGATGTATACAAACGTTACCTAAAACCCGACGCTACGGAAAAAGAGATGGTGGCCGCTGGCCGTAAAACCATCCTAGTTACCCTACTGACGGGTATTGCGATGGGGCTAAGCCTCATGTACCTAAAATTCAACAATCCAGAAGCAGCCTTTACTCACACGCTGAATGAGCTACGGTATTACGTGAACTGCGGTATTGTGGTGGTCATTCTTTCTTCAGTACTACTAATTTTGCCAGTTCCCAGAATTACCCTTTTGGCCTTTCTGGCCTCCGCACCTTTAAACCTAGCCATCCAGTACCTGGCCCCTGATATGAATTACTTCGTACGGGCTGGGATGGTTATTGTTGGACTTTTTCTGTTGTTCCAGTTGCTCGGGCAAGGAGTGATTGGCCGACTTCGCTTGCGGCCGTGGCGAGATCTACTTGTTGCGGATACAAGGGATGTTGGTTGGCTGGGGGTGGGGCTAGCTCTGTCTTTGATCGTTCTGCACGTGGTTTTTCATTAGCCACTTCGATCAGCTAGAAGGAATTCTTTTAAACTTTTTCATTAATTAAGCTAAATCCTATTTCCCTACTGCGGCTACAAGAATTTCATCTAATGTTTTAGAAATTACCGTAAAATCACTTTCAGAGAATTCCATAAAGGTATCCGCATAAAAGTCACCCAATACTTGATTGACAGGGATAGGCATACCCGAAGAGTTAATTGTGCTACCGAAAATAGCAGAAGCATATGGTGATTGGTATATTTCGATCTGTTGCCCCAAGTAGAGCATGCCACCAAAACTATAGTCTGGGTCTTGAACTAGCAGTGTTTTGCCATTAACCAGTTCGATTGCGAGTAATTGCAGTTCGTGCCAAGGTTCTAATTTTATGGCTTTTACCGCTTGATATTTTGCTTTGTCAACTTGTTTAGTACTTAGCATTTTATCGATCTCCGAAAGAATGCTCTTTTGTTTTTTCTTGTTTTGAGGATATTCAGTGAAGATTGTATAGAGCCAAGGAGCGCTAAACATTATTCCAATCACTGGAATCAATAGTAACGAACGCGTAAAGCATAACCAACTTATGCTAATTAATAATATGGCAAAACAAAAAATGGCGAT
>JBCDGT010000182.1:0-6660 GCA_038750915.1 Bacteroidota bacterium | reverse complement strand
TCGTGAGTAGCGCATCATATCACCTCCCTCCACAAAAGCGCAACGTAGGTTTTGTCTTTCAAGACTATAGTCTTTTCCCCCACTTAACGGTAGCCCAAAACATTGGATTTGGCCTAAACAAACACCAAGAAGCTCGGGTAACCACTCTACTCGACACCATAAAAATGCCTACTTACGGCCAGCGCTACCCACACCAACTCAGCGGCGGCCAGGCACAACGAGTAGCCCTGGCCCGTACCCTGGCTCGTGAACCAGCGTTACTCCTACTCGACGAACCCTTCAGCAGCCTCGACACCCACCTCAAGGCTGAACTGCGCCGGGAGATCGGTCGCATTATGCTAGAAAATGATATGACAACACTCTTTGTCACCCACGACATCTTTGACGCCATCGATCTTGCTGATGAAATGCTTTTCCTAGCCGACGGCCATCTAATAGATCATGGCCCAGTGGCGGAAGTCCTACGGATGGTTGACCACCCCTATATCCAGGCCTGCACAGAAGAATTACAGCAAAAAGCAATGTGGGCCGTAGCACGGGGTATCGATTAAGCGCATCGTTAATTTTTCGAAACAAGCATTTCTCTACCCCAATTTAAAAGACCTTTTGTCAACTTCCCGAAGTACAAATCGGATAATTAACAAAAGGTCTTACAGTCAGCGTGTAGGCACTGCTGAAATTACGCCAGATCGAAGCGATCCAGGTTCATCACTTTTGCCCAGGCAGCGACGAAGTCATTAACTAGGCGCTCTTCACCGTCTCCAGCACCATATACCTCCGCAATAGCGCGAAGCTCAGTATTAGAGCCAAAGATGAGGTCGGCGCGGGTACCGGTCATCTTTAAGTCACCAGTCTTGCGGTCACGGCCTTCGAAGATATATTCGGCCGTGTCCTTTGCGGCCCACTTTGTGCTCAGGTCAAGTAAGTTGACGAAGAAGTCGTTGGTCAATACACCCGGGCGGTCGGTGAAAACACCGTAGTCGGAGTCATCATAGTTCGCTCCAAGCACCCGTAACCCGCCGACCAGCGCCGTCATTTCGGGGGTGGACAGGGTCAGTAAGCTAGCGCGATCAAGGAGCAGTTCCTCCGTATAGTTGGGCTTGGTGCTGCCGATGTAGTTGCGAAAACCATCTGTGCGGGGTTCGAGGGCTGCGAAAGACTCTACGTCGGTCTGTTCTTGGCTAGCATCCGTACGGCCGGGGGTGAAGGGCACCGTTACCTCGTAACCAGCTTCCTTAGCGGCCTGTTCTACGCCAGCGCAGCCGGCAAGCACGATTATATCCGCAATTGATACGCGCTTACTACCGGGCTGGGCACCATTGAATTCGTTTTGCACAGCAGTTAGGGTTTCCAGCACCTTAGCCAACTGCGTGGGCTTATTGACTTCCCAGTTCCTTTGCGGTGCCAGACGAATACGAGCGCCGTTTGCCCCACCCCGCTTATCGGAATCCCGGTAGGTGGAAGCAGAGGCCCAGGCAGTGGCGACGAGTTCGGAAACAGAAAGTCCTGAGGCCAGCATGCGACGCTTCAGCTCCGCAGCATCCGCCTCATTGATCAATTCGTGGTCTACGGCGGGAACCGGATCTTGCCAGATCAACACCTCTTCGGGCACCTCGGGACCGAGGTAGCGATCGCGGGGCCCCATATCGCGGTGGGTTAGTTTGAACCAAGCCCGCGCGAAGGCATCAGCGAATGCCTCAGGATCTTTGTGGAAGCGTTCGGAAATCTTACGGTATGCTGGATCAACACGTAGCGCCAAATCCGAGGTTAGCATTGTGGGCTGGTGACTCTTGGTTGGGTCGTGGGCGTCGGGGACGGTACCTGCGCCAGCGCCGTCCTTCGGTTTCCACTGGTGGGCACCAGCGGGGCTCTTGGTCAATTCCCACTCGTAGCCGAAGAGGTGATTAAAATAGTCATGTGTCCACTGAGCGGGCTTAGTGGTCCAAGCACCTTCGAGCCCGCTGGTGATGGTATCACCGGCATTACCAGTACCAAAGGAGTTGATCCACCCCTGGCTCTGCGCTTCAATGGGCGCTCCCGCTGGCTCGGCGGCAACGTACTTATCGGGGTCGGCCGCGCCGTGGGTTTTACCGAAAGTGTGACCTCCAGCAATCAGGGCCACGGTTTCTTCGTCGTTCATGGCCATACGGCCGAAGGTTTCCCGGATGTCGTTAGCGGAGAGCTGCGGATCGGGATTACCATTAGGGCCTTCGGGGTTTACGTAGATAAGGCCCATCTGCACAGCGGCTAAGGGATTTTCCAGAATCCGATCTTCGGTATAACGAACATCATCGAGCCACTCTTTTTCGGAGCCCCAGTAAATATCCTGCTCGGGTTCCCAAACGTCTTCCCGTCCACCAGCAAAGCCGAAAGTCTTAAAGCCCATCGTTTCGAGAGCCACGTTCCCGGCCAGGATCATCAGATCCGCCCAAGAGAGCTTACGGCCATACTTCTGCTTAATGGGCCACAACAACAAGCGGGCCTTGTCTAAGTTTCCATTATCAGGCCAGCTATTTAGCGGAGCAAACCGCTGAGTACCGGAACCGGCACCACCACGACCGTCAGAAATCCGGTAAGTACCCGCACTATGCCAGGCCATCCGGATCATAAAGGGGCCATAATGACCGTAGTCGGCAGGCCACCAATCCTGTGAGTCCGTCATTAATTCAGCCAAGTCATGCTTTACGGCCGCTAAGTTCAAGCTCTTGAATTCCGCAGCGTAATCAAAATCATCCCCCATTGGGTTTGAAGTGTTTCCGTGCTGGCGCAAAATGCCAACTTTCAAGGCGTTTGGCCACCAGTCGTTATTATCGGTACCACCGCTAAAGCTTTTCTGTTGCTTGGTTCCTCCCAGATAAGGACACATGCTTGCTGCATCAGCAGAACCATTGGTGTTTTTCATACTCTCCATAGACGTACTTGGTTTTATAATGTATAACGCTAAAAGCGCAATTAGGATTTACAAAATGGCATGATGGCATTCACGAGCGTAAACCCGCAAAACATTCGTGTTCTTCAAAGAAACGGCGAGGAACATCATTATCAAAATTGATAATTTCTCCTAGCAATAGCTTTAATCAATCAAACAGAATGTACACGACTGCCTGCTAGGTACAAGCCTAAAAAAGTGGTACTTTTCAGTTCATTGTCCGCTGCATCAAGCAGCGAACCGAGGGAAAATTTTCCGTTACAACCACTCCCCTTAAGCTAGCACACTATGCCAAAACGCAACAAAATTCCACAGGCGGTCTTTGACTTGTATGACCGTTATGCTCATAATCAGTTGGATCGTCGAGAATTTGTTTCTCAGCTTTCCGTCTATGCCGTGGGAGGGCTCACCGTAAACGGCCTGCTTGAACATTTGCTACCAAAGTACGATACGAAAATCCAGATAGCTGCGGATGATCCAAGGCTTGATGCGGATACGGTAGCGTATACCTCCCCTACTAGCGGAATCACCATTCGCGGCTTACTAACTAGGCCCGTCGAAGCAAAGGAAAAGCTCCCTGGCATCATCGTAGTTCACGAAAACCGTGGTCTTAATCCGCACATTGAAGACGTTGCCCGACGGGCAGGGGTGGCCAATTTTATTGCCCTGGCGCCGGACGCTCTCACCCCGCTTGGGGGGTACCCGGGTAATGATGATGACGGACGCAGTCTTCAGCGCCAGCGCGATCGGGGTGAAATGCTAGACGACTTTATCGCCGCTTTCGAATATTTGCGGCATCACCCAGAATGTACCGGCCAAGTGGGCGTGGTGGGCTTCTGCTTCGGTGGTTCCATCTCAAATAAGATGGCGGCAAAGCTGCCCGATTTGGCGGCATCCGTACCCTTCTATGGTGGGCAAGTAGACGCGGAAGACGTTCCTGCCATTCAGGCGCCCCTCCTACTCCATTACGCAGAACTCGATGCGCGCGTCAACGCCGGCTGGCCCGCCTACGAGGCCGCCCTTAAAGCTAATAATAAGCAGTACACCGCCCATATGTATCCAGGTGTAAATCATGGTTTCCATAACGATACCACGCCCCGTTACGACGCTGATGCCGCCACCCTCGCCTGGAACCGAACCATTGCCTTTTTCAATACGCATTTACGCCAAGAATGAGTCTTTCTGGTTATTTAGTCTTTTTACAAACTACCTGAAATCAAGGGGTTAGGCGAACTACTTAACCGATTCCTTCCTTTTCTTGTCGAAGAATCAACATTCACAAATTAAACTATCAATACATGGAAGCTACTTGTAAGTCTTGCAACCACTGGGAAAACGATGCTCCCGCCGTTAAGAACCAAGACAACTTCGGCGAATGCGAAGTACTCACTGACAACGGCATGAAGTTCGTTTTGCCCGTCCTCCAAGACAAATCCGCCCAAAGCGCCGGTATCATTACCAGCGCCGACTTCGGCTGTAACCAGTTCGCTGCATAGCACACCAGTTCGCTTACGCGGATACTCAACCGGCGTTCACCATGAATTTGGTGAACGCCGGTTTTTTATGTGGCAACTATTTTTGCCACGGATTGGGTCCGTCTCTCCTTTTCATACACCCATAAGAGAAGCCGGGACGACGGGTTAAGCGGTACCTACAACCTACTCTGCACCTGCGGGCGCGCAAAAATCAAAAAGCTCATCCATATGGCGCAGTCGCAGGTGCTCACTGAGCTCGTCAATCGTGAGCAAAGAAAGTAGCCCCCCTTACTCTAAAATGATTTGGCGCTTCTCCATATCATATCGATCTCCAGCACGTAAAAAATAAAATTGCCTAGCTGGTGTGGGTAAATTCTTCTGGTTACTGCCTTCCCGTGACCAGAAGTGCTGGTCGTAAACCAAAACGTAGCTGCTGCCCATCACGGTAAAGGTATTTCCTTGTACAATGATGGCCGTTTTCTCGTCAAGTCCAATACCCAGTAATTCGGGCCGTTTATCCAGGATGGTGAAAAGGTCGAACTGCCGGTTACGTGCCAACACATGTTGATCGATGGCGACGTTTTTGATGAATCCGAAGCCCTCCTCATGGTCACCCATCATGATTTGGTTGCTTTTTGTATCGCCTCGCGCCAGGTAGGAGCCCTGGATGGTCGCTCCAGCAGAAGATCCCCCGATTACGCCGCCCCGTTCCAAAACCTCCCAAAATAATTTCTCCGCCCGCGTTCCCGCATAGGCATCTACCAAACGCCACTGGCGGCCACCGCCAAACCATACGCCTCCAGCCCCTTCGAGTGGGGCGGTAAAGGTGGCCTCATCGGCAAATTTGGGGTTATTCGTATGCCAGACTTTTACGTCCTTAGCCCCGAGTTGACGCAGCGCCTTGGCTACCCCAGCATCCTGACTGTAGGTCGCCCGCCCCGCCGCCGTAGGGACCACCACGATCTTCGCCTCCATGCCCCCGGCCAGCTCAATAAATTTCAGGAGGATCTCCTCCCCTGCCCCTCCGCCACCAACAACTACTAGTGATCCTTTTTTGGGGCCCGTCGTGAGTCCGGCTTGGGCAAAAAGTGTGGTACTTGCCATGGCCAATAGGGAAATAAATAAAAATCGGATAATAGCTTGCGGGAGAATCCTTAGCATAATTTTACATTTTCCTAGTTAAGCAACTTGCCAAGTTAGGGCGTCTTGATCTCGCCCGAAGCAATTAATTGTTTACTTGATTACAACCCTACTGACACCACGACCTTCAGCAGTTTGCCAGTCCATGATGAGTATGCCCGACGGGAGGCCAGTAGTACTTAGCTCGATGGCACCGTTGAAAGCAGGTAGACGAAGTACTTTAAGCAGTCGTCCGTTCATGTCGACGAACTTAAGGGTATTTTCGCTAGTGGTAGTACCATCAAGGTAGAGGACCTCTCGCGCAGGATTAGGGAATACCTCCATGCGAATGGTAGTAAGCACATCATCACGAACGGAAGTAGGCCAACCGTTACCGATGCCGTTCCAAACGACAAATTGGCCCATCATGCCATTGTCTTCGTGGGGCAAGATGTGGCAGTGGTACATGTACGAGCTGTCGGGCGCCACTTGGGTACCATAATCCGGGAAAGAGGCGATGTAGGTCAGCTTCCAGCCGGGTTGGACCAAGACATTGTCTTTCGGGCCGTCAAATATTTCGGGGTAGTCTAGCTCGTTTAGGGCGTTGCCATTAGCATCAATGATTTCGGTCACCCAAAAGTGGGTATCGTGGATGTGCCAGGGGTGGCCACGGTTTGTTGTATTATCGATGGTCCACAGCTCAGTGCTATCGACTTTTACGACATCATTAACGACCATCATGTCCATTAGGGTGCTGTCGATATTGAAGAGTGGAGTCGGGTTAACGTCGAACTTATCCCGACGAAAAGTTTTGGTCCGCTGCCGCGTGACCTCGCTCAGTGGTGGTTCCTCCGTAGGGAGCAGTGGAACAGGAAATCCTATAATCGGGCTTATCGGAGCATCACCTGCCTTAACCACTATTTTTAACAGATTGCGGTTTTGCGCGTAGCCGCCGGTAAGGGCTTCATTACCAATGATGCCAACGGGGATACCGTTAACTGCGTTCTCGACAAAAAGCTCCGTACCTACTGGAAATCCGCGTAAATCGAGTAAAAACTCCGTGCGCTCACCGGGGGACATCAGGATGCTATCTATTCGGTAGGTCCGGGTCATATACCCCGCATCAGTGGCAATCAT
>JBCDGT010000181.1:0-6663 GCA_038750915.1 Bacteroidota bacterium | reverse complement strand
CTTAAAAATGTTCATTTATCCCGATAAACTCTCATTTCAAAG
Source organism: Bacteroidota bacterium (assembly GCA_038750915.1). GTDB lineage: Bacteria > Bacteroidota > Bacteroidia > Chitinophagales > Saprospiraceae > Neolewinella. Next base: position 6,621 of record JBCDGT010000181.1, on the reverse strand, counting down.
GCTCATTGAACACAAAAATTGCTGCATTTTTGCCAGACTCGAAAAGCCCCAACATGCTCTAACAGCAAGTCGCGGGATTGGTTGGATGCCGAAAATAAAGGGAATGCATAATTCCCTAAATCACCATCCCTGCCGCCACCGTCTCGTTCGTCTGCTCATCCACTAAGATGATGGAACCCGTAATTCTATTCTTACGGTAAGCATCGGTAAAGAGGGGAGCCGTAGTCCGCATCTGCACTCGGCAGATGTCGTTCATCTTGATCTCTTTATTCTCCTCGTCACGGTGGAGGGTATTGATGTCTAGTCGGTAACGGACGTCTTTGATCATACAACGAGCTTCTTTGGAAGTATGCATAATGGTATACTTTCCTCGGGGTTGCAATGGACGCTCATTGAACCAACAGAGCATCACTTCCAGATCCTGAGTTACCTCCGGCTGGTTGTTTTCTCGTACGATCATGTCCCCCCGGCTGATGTCGATATCGTCTTCCAGTAGTAGCGTGACGGACATCGGAGGGTAAGCTTCCTCCAGCTCCCCATCGTAGGTATCGATCTTGGCGATCGTAGAGCTAAAGCCACTTGGCAGCACGGTTACCTTGTCGCCTTTCTTGAAGACGCCACCCGCAATTCGCCCAGCGTAGCCCCGGTAATCGTGGTACGCATCGCTGTAAGGGCGAATGACGGTTTGTACCGGTAGACGGCAATCAATAAAGTTGTTATCGGAGCCGATATGAACGTTTTCTAGCGTGTAGAGTAGGGTTGGCCCATCGTACCACCCCATATTCTCGCTGCGTTCAACCACATTGTCTCCCAATAAAGCCGACATGGGGATGAACTCGACGTCTTTAACGTCCAACCGGTGGCTAAACCCGCTGAAATCGTCCTTTATTTTTTCGTAGGCCGCCTCACTGAAATCGACCAAGTCCATCTTATTGATACAAACAATCAAGTGAGGAATTTGTAGCAAGCTGGCAATAAAGGCGTGGCGGCGCGTCTGCTCCACGACCCCATTACGAGCATCCACCAAGATCAGCGCTACGTTAGCCGTAGACGCCCCGGTCACCATATTGCGCGTGTACTGGATGTGGCCGGGGGTATCAGCAATAATAAATTTTCGCTTCGGTGTAGCGAAATAGCGGTAGGCTACGTCGATAGTAATTCCTTGTTCGCGTTCCGCCTTAAGGCCGTCCGTCAAAAGAGCTAGGTTGACGCCTTCTTCCCCGCGCTTTTCGGAGGTTTTAGTGATGGCTTCGTACTGATCTTCGAAGATCGACTTGCTGTCGTAGAGCAATCTTCCGATTAGGGTAGACTTACCATCGTCGACGGAGCCAGCGGTGGTGAAGCGGAGGAGTTCGGTGTGGTCGGTGGTCATTGGTCTATTATTCTAGTAGTCTTATAGTCTGTAGGGGGGAACTTGACTTGATTTTTGATGGTGGTTACAATAAATTGTTGGGCGCAACCGCAGGTGCAAACAATGTTATGCCACCAGCTTAAAAGTACCCCTGCTTTTTCCGATCCTCCATCGCCGTCTCAGAACGCTTATCGTCGGCGCGGCCGCCGCGCTCGGTCTGGCGGGCGATGGATACCTCGGCGATGATGTCTTCGAGGGTAGTAGCCTGAGACTCCCAGACACCGGTGGTCGTGATATCGCCGATGGTACGGCAACGGACCATCATTTTTTCGACGGTCTCGTGATCGCGGCGTGGGATCAGGTCACCTTCGGTAGCGAGTAGCATGCCGTCGCGACGGAAGACCTCCCGTTCGTGAGCGAAGTAGAGGCTGGGGAGCTCTACTTTTTCTACCGCTAGGTACTGCCATACGTCGAGTTCCGTCCAGTTAGAGATCGGGAATACGCGGAAGTGTTCCCCGTATTGCTTGCGACCGTTGAACAGGTTCCAGAGTTCCGGGCGCTGGTTCTTGGGGTCCCACTGACCAAATTCATCGCGGTGACTGAAGAAGCGTTCTTTAGCGCGGGCTTTTTCTTCGTCGCGGCGGCCGCCGCCGAGGGCGGCGTCGTACTTACCCTTCTCCAGGCTGTCCAACAGGACGGCCGTCTGGAGGTAGTTCCGGGTAGCATTGTAGCCGGTTTCCTCGCGGACCATCCCAGAGTCAATGGCCTCCTGCACAGAGCCCACGACCAGTTTAACTCCTAGTCGCTCTACCAGTCGGTCGCGATAATCTAGCGCCTCCTGGAAGTTATGGCCCGTATCAACGTGGAGTAAAGTGAAAGGCATCTTCGCCGGGTGAAAAGCCTTCATGGCCAGATGAGTCATCAGGATGGAATCCTTACCGCCACTGAACAGCAGGACGGGGTTTTCGAACTGGGCGGCTACTTCTCGGAGAACGAAGATGGACTCCGATTCTAATTCGCGAAGGTGGTTTAATTGGTAATTTGCTGACATCGTAATGATTGGCGATTGGCGACTCTTGATTGGCGAGGACTGATTCAGTGCTTCGCTCCATTGATCGCGGCAATTAATGCTGCGGCGGCTTGTTCCACCGTGAGGTTTTCTGTTTTTAGATCGAGGAAAGGAGCTTCGGGGGCTTCGTAGGGGCTGTCGATCCCGGTAAAGCCTTTTATTTCTCCAGCCCTTGCTTTGGCATAGAGGCCTTTGACGTCGCGGGCTTCACACACTTCGAGGGGGGTATTAACGAAGATCTCGTGGAAGTCTTCCGCTCCGATTATTTCTTTTGCCAGCGCCCGGATGCTCCGGGTGGGGCTTACGAACGAACACAGCACCTGCGCGCCGGCGCCCGCAAACAGCTTAGCGGCTTCGGCGATGCGACGAATATTTTCCCTGCGGTCTTCCAGGCTGAAGCCCAGGTCACCACAAAGGCCAGTTCGAACGTTATCACCATCTAATAAAACTACGAAATTACCTTCTTTAAAAAGCTGCCGCTCTACGGCAGTAGCGATCGTGCTCTTGCCCGAGCCACTGAGGCCCGTAAGCCAGAAAACACCGGCGGCGTGGCCATTACGGCTTTCCCGCTCACTACGCTGGACGGTACGTTCGAAGATAGGATGGATGTGTTCTGGCATCGGCTTTGCTTAAAAACGGCGCAAAGATACGCGAGCCTGCAAGTACAACCTACTAAACGCCAAGGTTTAAGCAGGAAGGCTTGGTCATATATTCATGCGTTGATACCAGAAATCTACCAAAAATAGACCAGTAAAACCCCCATCAGGGCGGTAAGCAATACGGCTTGTACCCGCCAGTCCGCTAATCCGGTAGCTCCTTCATCCGCAGCCAATAGACCTGGGCGATAAATTAAATCATCGATGTTTTCTTTGCGAGGTGTAGACTGGCTGAAACCGATAAACAATAAGGTACAAACGCCCACCATCAAACCAACGTTGGTAGTGAAGTGGAAGGGCCAATAATCAACCTGACCGAGCAAGAACAACACAATGCCAATGCCAGTACCGACCACCAAGGTCCAAAAAGCTCCAGCTCCATTTCCCCTCGAATAAAATACGCCCACTAAAAAAACAACGACTACGGGCGGCACGATGATGCTGAACATCTGTTGGAGGTACAACCATATACCCGAGAAATTCTGAATCATAGGCGCCCAAACGGCTGCTACAATCATCAGAATAACCGTAGTGACCCTACCGTAATTAACAATCTGCTTCTCCGTTAGGCGGCCACCGGGGCTAACCTGAATTACTTCTCCATCCAGTGTCCTTTCCACCTGGGGCTCAACGCCACCGCGCGAGTCGATAAAATCTTTTACCACTAAAGTAGAGGCAGAGTTGAGGGTAGAATCAACGCTAGACATGATAGCCGCAATCAATCCCGCAAGTACTAAGCCAACCATACCCACGGGCAGAATGGTCAAAATTGCGGTAGGTAAGACTTGGTCGCCATTTTCCAATCCCGGTAGTAGGCTAATTGCCATCGCCCCGGGAATAACCATAATGAAGAGTGGAATAATCTTTAAAAAGCCAGCCAGCATGACGCCACCTCGGGCATTCTTAATATCCTTAGCCCCTAGTACTCGCTGCACGATGTACTGGTTTGTCGACCAGTACCAGAAACCTAAGAAAGGTACACCAAGCAGCAAGCCCGTCCAGGGCAGCCCCTCATCATCCAACGGGCGGACAACGGAAAAATGATCTTCCGGAGCCGAAGCCATTACGGCTCCCCAGTCAAAGTTCATTCGCTCAAACATGAGATAGGTAAGCACCGAACAGCCAATAATCAAGACTACTGCCTGAATGGCATCGGTATACACCACGGCCTTTAATCCTCCGAATGCAGTATACAAACCTGCGACTAAAGCCAAGACAAAACAGGTTTGCCATAAGACTAGGTCTGGGAAGAATAGTTGTAGCACCAAGGAACCGGCATACAGCCCACCCGCGGTATCAACCACGATACTAGTAAAAATGGTAATGCCTGAAAAAAACAGCCGGGAGCGACGATCAAAGCGCAGCTCCAAAAACTCCGGGATCGTGGTGATCCTCGATTTGAGGTAGAGCGGCACAAAGATAGCGGCGGCAACGATCAAGGGCACCCCGCTTAACCATTCGTAAACAGACTGTACAATACCCGTAGAATAGGCAGAGCCAGAAAGCCCGATCAAGGTGGTAGTAGAAATATTGGAGGCGAAGAGGGATAAACCGATGATCCCCCAGCCGAAGGTGCGTCCGCCTAGGAAGAGATCCTCCCCAGTAGTTGTTTTCCGAGCAATCCAGAGGCCGATGCCGAGTACGACAATAAAGTAGATCGCAATAACGACGAGGTCGAACGTAGCAATTCCGTTATTCAAATTTTCCAAAAGTAGATCGATTTAAAAGGTATAGCACTCCCGAATCCGGGCGGTCGTTAAGCGGGTAAGGCGGAGTAGTAGGTAAGCAGTAATCGATGTACCGTTTTACTATCTAAAGGACATCAAACCGGATACGGGGACTTCCACCAGATTAATCCCTTTAGAAAAAGAAACTTGCCGGTGGGTCATTTCCCCGCGGCAATCCGCCACGGCAAGGGTACCTTTCAGTGGGGTGGTACAACGAAGAATGACTTGCTCGTCTACTCTTCCGTTGATGACATCGAAAGCAGTTGTACCTACTGGAAGATCAATAATGGCTCGTCCATAAAGGCCGTAGATTATTTTATCCTCCCCGGAGGAAACTAATAAAGGGTAATTTTCTAGCGGGCTATGGGCCCGAAAAGGGCCGGCCGTCAGTTGTTGAGCGTTATCATTAAAGTATCCCGTCCAGAAACGAAGCATTGCTAGTTTACCGTCGCTCTGCTCCGCCAAGCGCACGGAGACCTGTGGGACGGAAAACAGTACGTTGGTAAGTTGTAAAGCTGCAATTTCGTCCGTTTCTTCTGGGTGCCAGGTAAACATATCGGAGTGGACGACGGCCTGGCCAGCCAAGAGGCGGACATCAGTCGTTCGTAGTCGGTTGGTGGCACTATCATGGGGACAGTCAAAAGCCCGGAACATATTGCCGAGGCGGTGTAATTCAGGGCCAATGTATTTCTGCCGAAATTCTATCAACACATCGGACTTTATGGCCGTTAGCGCAAGCTTGATTTCTTGTAGCAGTCTTTGCATGGCCGCATTTACGTTCGCAAAATCTCGACCATCCGCTTTCCCCATTGGCGTCTCGGGATAGACCCTAAAGTCGTCGATAAAATCTAGCTTAAAGCCATCCAGGTTCCAATCCCGCAAGGCAGCAGCGTATTTTCCCACCAAGTGAGCCCGCACCTCAGGATACCGGGGGTCAAACACTGGTGCCCAGCGGTGGTTCTCGGTAAGGAATTTCCCTTTAAATTGTTGGTAAGCCTGGCTCTTAGGGCCACAAAACGGTACGGAATACCAAATCATAGCCTTCATCTTGCGGGCATGTACGGCATCAACGAAAGCCCTCATTTTGGTAAACCTTTCCGCTTGCCAATCACCGGTATAATCATAGCCTCGTTGGTTGTCGTTGGTTTGCCAACCATCATCAACGATAATAGTCCGGTACCCCAGGTCATAGGCCAGCTCACATTCCTTTAGCAAGGTCGCCGGTTCCATTTCCTGGTGGTAGGAATACCAGGTGCTGTAAACTGCTTTCCGCGCTGCTGGCGGTATTACGGCCAAATCCCCCTTTAGCAATTCATCCCACCATCGGCCAACATCTTGGAGGGCTACATCGTAAGTACGGTCGCCCCTTCGGTCTATGTACAAGTAGCCAACGTATTCTTGTAAAGGTTCACTGGGGTCTTGAAAAAGGTCAACCCTGCAGTGAATAAGGTTATCCTCTTCCCGTACGGGAGCCGCCAGTTGGGTAGTATTTACGGCATCGGAAAAGGCAAACGTCAGGCGGTTTTCGTCCTGGTGCCCAAAAAGGCTTATGGCCGGAGCGTTTACGGAAAGGCGACTTTCCACGTCGGCTTCCTCCCAGTCTGCCCGCAAGCGTTTTTCGTAGAGCGCTCCGCTGGTCCAGACGCCTTTGATATTTGTCGAGGGTTGGGTCCAGCGCAGGGATATTTTGGGCGCGGACGCAGGTGCAGGGGCAGTTAAGCGCAGACAGTGTATTTGAATGCCTTCCGTTTCCTGCAGTAGGGTCAGTTCGGCATTAAAAGAGCCCTTATCTCCGTGAATACTGGGAATAAATTGTTG
>JBCDGT010000180.1:0-6676 GCA_038750915.1 Bacteroidota bacterium | reverse complement strand
CCTCTTTGTCCCTGCTGATCTTACCGAAAACCCCATGATCAGTGGTGGTGTGACCAACGATCTGGTGCCCGCTACCGGCCAGGGTGGTAACCCCCGTGGTGACGCACCCGACATCGGTTCTTTCGAGGCTGACCAAGCAGCTACTTCCGTACGTCCCGTTGAGGAAAGTGGCCTGAAGATGTCCTTCTACCCCAACCCTACGGCGGACGTGATGATCATCGAGAACAACGATGCTAGCATTACTCGCTTCCAGGTAATCGTAGCGGACCAGGCTGGTCGTATCCTCGCTGGTAAGCAATTTACTGGTACCAACAGCCGTCTTGATTTGACGGGTGTTCCTAGCGGTATCTACAACCTGCAGCTGCTGATTAACGGCAACGTTTACAGCAAGCAGATCGTGAAGCAGTAAGCCTTCATTTACTGCGGTTTACCGCAGTACCTGTTTCGCCGCCTCCATCCGTTCGCTCGGGTGGAGGCGGTGTTTTTTTACGGCTCCTAAAACTTTGCCTTGGACCTGCGGCCCCGCCCAAAAAGACAGGATAAGTTTGCAGGATTGCGTCTGGAGCCTTTACCTTTGTACTTAATGATCGGCCAACCATTACATCTCCGACGCTCCAGGCGAAGGATTAGGATTCAGTAAGCTTCCCGCCTCCGCGCCCGGAAGCGCCCGCAACTTTTTGTTGACCGGGCAGTGTCGATACCACCCTCTATCCATCTTCCGGCTACACGCCGATCTTCTTTTTTCCTTATGTCCATTCAGATTCTGGTCGCTCAGCCCGAGCACGCCCACTACGCGCAAGCTATTTGCGATTTAATGGCGGAGTCCGCCAAGGCCCGCGGTACGGGTATTGCGAAACGTAAACCGGCTTATCTAGAAGAAAAAATCAGGAGCGGTAAAGCCATTATTGCCCTGGTGGAGGGAAAACTGGCTGGCTTTAGCTACATCGAAACCTGGAGCCACGGCGACTACGTGGCCAACTCTGGCCTGATCGTTAACCCCAAATTCCGGCGCCTCGGGCTGGCCCGTAAGATCAAGGCGGCCATCTTTGAGCTATCGCGGACCAAATACCCCAAGGCGCGCATTTTCGGTATTACCACCAGCCTGCCGGTTATGAAGATCAACAGCGATCTCGGCTACCGGCCGGTCACCTTCTCTGAACTCACCCAGGACGACGCCTTTTGGCAGGGGTGTAATACCTGTCCGAACGTCGATATCCTCAATCGTAATGAGCGTAGGATGTGCCTTTGCACGGCCATGATGGCCCCGAGCGCGGAAGAAGCAAAGAAAATGGCCCACGACCTAAGCAACATGATTACCCAATAACGGTATGCATAAGGTAGAGACAAGTCATGCCTTGTCTTTACCTATGCACACCACACGCGCATACCCTAAATGAAAAAAATAGTACTCGCCTACAGCGGCGGCCTTGATACCAGCTATTGTATTAAATACTTGACCCAGGAAGAGGGCTACGAAATTCATGCCCTTACCGTCGACACTGGCGGTTTTAGTGATGCGGAAATTGAAGAAATGCAAGCCCGCGCTCTACAACTAGGGGCTAAGAGCTACCGGCGCATCGACGTTACGGAAGCTTACTACCAGGAGTGCTTGCGCTACCTGGTGTACGGCAACTGCCTGCGCTACCAAACCTACCCAATGAGTGTAAGCGCCGAACGGATGTTTCAGGCCATGAGCACGGCCCGCTACGCCGTAGAATTGAACGCCGACGGCGTGGCCCACGGGAGCACCGGTGCGGGTAACGACCAGGTACGCTTCGACTTGGCCTTCGAACTCAGTGGCCGAGAGCTGGAGATCATTACCCCAATTCGGGACAAGCAGCTCAGCCGCCAGGAAGAAGTAGATTACCTGGCCAAACACGGTCTAGCCTGGCCGGAAAAGAAAGGCACTTATAGCATCAACGCCGGGCTATGGGGAACCTCCGTTGGAGGTGCGGAAACCTTGACAAGCCATCAATCGCTGCCCGAAGATGCCTGGCCGGTACCCGTAACGGAAACCGAACCAGAGGAGCTGGACCTCCATTTTGAAAAGGGAGAGTTCGTTGGTTTCAACGATCAAAAATTTTCCTCAAAGGTAGCGGCGATCAAAGCGCTGGAAGCGCTGGCAGCTCCCTTTGGCGTTGGCCGCGATATTCACGTAGGCGATACCATTATCGGCATTAAAGGAAGAGTGGGCTTCGCGGCCGCAGCTGCCGTGCTCATCATCAAAAGCCACCACCTGCTGGAGAAGCATACCCTCGCGAAGTGGCAACTGTTCTGGAAGGAGCAACTCAGCAATTGGTACGGTATGATGCTACACGAAGGACAGTTTCTGGATCCCGTGATGCGGGACGTCGAGGCTTTTCTGGAAAGCTCGCAGGGTACGGTCAATGGCACGGTACATATTACCCTTCACCCCCACCGGTTTCAGCTCAATGGGATCACGTCCCCCAATGACCTGCTGGGGGCCGGCTTCGGCGCTTACGGGGAAATGAACAAAGGCTGGAGCGGCGAAGACGTACGTGGTTTTACCAAGATCCTCAGCGTTCCGGGGCGGATTCGGAATGCAGTTAATAAGTAAAGACAAGGGATGCCTTGTCTCAACACCAAGCTATGAGTAAATATAAAATCGGCATCATTGGCGGCGGCGGCTACACTGCGGGGGAACTGCTCCGTATCCTCGTCAATCACCCTGTAGTAGAGATCGCCTTCGTCCAGAGTCAGAGTCAGGCTGGCAAGCCGGTTTACGCTACCCATACGGACCTGATTGGGGAAACCGACCTCGTCTTCGTGGCTGAACCAGGAGAAGCCGACGCCTTGTTCCTTTGCATGGGCCACGGCCGCTCACGTACTTGGGTGGAAGAAAACCAGCCCGCAGCAGATACCCTGATCGTAGATTTGAGTACGGATTACCGGATGGACGAGGCTTGGGTGTACGGGCTACCGGAAATTAATCGGGCGCGGACGCAGGATGCCAAGCGCGTGGCTAACCCGGGCTGCTTCGCCACGGCCATTCAGCTTGGGCTACTACCGTTGGTGCAGGCCGGACTGGCCAACGGGGAAGTGCACATTAACGGCATTACCGGTAGCACGGGTGCTGGGCAAAAGCCCCTGGCGACTACTCATTTCAGTTGGCGTAACGCTAACGTATCTATCTACAAAGCCTTTAATCACCAGCACTTAAATGAGATTGGCCGCAACGTCCTGCTCCTCGGTCGTCCGGATACGAAGGGGCTGAATTTCCTACCAATACGTGGCCCCTTTGCCCGAGGCATCTATGTGAGTACCTACGTACAAACGGAAGCTACGGAAGCCGAACTCAAAAAGCTGTTTGCTGACTTCTACGCGTCGGCTACCTTCACTCATACCACGGACAGTAACCCCAACCTCAAACAAGTAGTGAATACCAATAAGGGCTTAGTTTTCGTGGAGAAACACGACGATAAGGCACTGGTGATCTCCATGATCGATAACCTCCTCAAAGGTGCTTCTGGGCAAGCGGTACAGAACATGAACCTGGCGCTGGGCTTGCCGGAGGACATGGGCTTACGCCTGAAGGCCTCGATGTTTTAATTGCACCGTCGGCTTCAGCCGACGAGTGCGCATTCTCCGGCTGAAGCCGGAGGTACATAAACCCAACGCAAATGAATCTATTCGACGTTTACTCCCTCTACGATATCCAGCCCGTCCGCGGGCGTGGTGCTTACGTCTACGATGAGCACGGCAGGGAAATCCTTGATTTTTACGGCGGCCACGCTGTGATGTCCATTGGGCACTCCCACCCGCATTACGTCGAGACCATCCAGCGACAACTGGGGCAACTGGGCTTTTACAGCAACAGCGTCAAGAACCCTTTGCAAAAAGAATTGGCGGATAAACTGGGTGCATTATCGGGCTTGGATGACTATAATTTATTCCTCGTCAGCAGTGGTGCTGAAGCCAACGAAAATGCCCTGAAATTAGCGAGTTTTGCCACTGATCGTAGCCGGATCATTGCCTTCAATGGCGCCTTTCACGGGCGGACCTCCGCTGCCGTGAATGCTACCGACAATGAAAAAATCAAGGCGCCAATTAACCGGAATTACCCCATTACCTTCCTGGAACTTAATGACCTAGAGGGAGTAAAACGGGAAATGGCCAAGGGTGATGTAGCGGCCATCATCATCGAAGGCGTGCAAGGGGTACACGGCATTTACGTACCTGAGCCGGAATTCCTGGAGGCCCTGCCCGCCTTGTGCCACGCCAACGGAGCAGTCTTGATTCTGGACGAAGTGCAGTCTGGTTACGGACGAACCGGGAAGTTCTTTGCCTTCCAACATGCAACCGTTCAGCCGGACATCGTGACTATGGCCAAGGGTATGGGGAATGGCTTCCCGCTGGGGGGGCTGCTAATCCATCCTCGTTTTGCCGCGAAGAAGGGTATGTTGGGTACTACCTACGGCGGCAGCCACCTGGCCTGCGCCGCTGGTATTGCGGTGTTGGACGTAATCAAGAGCGAAAACCTACTAGAAAATGCAAGCAAGCAAGGAGCCTACCTGATGGAACAACTGGCTGCAACGGGCCTCTTTCAGGAAGTTCGTGGTTATGGTTTGATGATTTGCCTACAACTGTTGGAACCGATTGCCTCGCTGCGTAAAAAATTGCTCTTTGAGCACCAGGTGTTCACTGGTTCGAGTAAGGACCCCAATACGATTCGCCTGCTACCACCGCTGAACGTTACACGGGAGCAGTGTGATGTCTTGATCGCTGCGTTTACGGAAGCTTTAGTCCTGGCTTGATGGTACTCGAACACGTCCTTATCCAGATCGACGCTGAGCGAGTAACGGACTATCTAGAGGCTTTTAAGCGGGCGCGGCCGCTGGTGCAAAGCCAGGATGGATGCCATGCCTGTCGGTTGCTGCCATCAGTAGATGAACCGGGTACTTTTCTTTTACTCATCGAATGGGAGAGCAAAGCTCACCACACCGAAGGCTTTCGTAAAAGCCTGGAGTACGCGGAATGGTCGCGGTTACTGCATCCATTTTATGAGGTGTTTCCTGAGCTGAGGTATTTTACTTCTGGAGAGTAAGATATGGAGCCTAAGTTTATACATCGGAAGAGCATTTTTGCGTCTTCGCCAGCAAATACGACGCTTCCGATGAAAATCAAATTTGCCAGGAAAGTTTTTTAATTACCATTTTCTCATCGGAGGTATCTGACGGCCTGGTAAAGCCGGACTGGAGTCCCTCCGATGTGTAAAATTTAATCGTACTATCACTACTAGAATAATACCACTAATAACCCATGAACCAATTCCTCTCCGTAGCCGACGTTCCCGATATCAATGCCCTGATCGCCCGGGCGCAGGCCCACAAGGCCGCTCCTTTCGGTAGTCAATACCTGGGCCAACAGAAAATGGTGATTAACCTCTTCTTCAACTCGAGCCTACGGACCCGCATGAGCACCGAGAAAGCTGCCCGTCAGTTAGGATATGATGTCATCACCTACGACGCCTCGGGCGGTTGGGGTATTGAGTTCGAAGACGGATCGGTGATGAACGGAAACACCGCCGAGCACGTTCGTGAAGCCGCTGGCGTACTGAGTCAGTACTGTGATATCTTGTGCGTACGCTCTTTCCCTTCCCTGGAGGATAAGGCCGCCGATTACGAAGACCGAATTATTAAGGCCTTCGTGAAGTACGCTACGGTTCCGGTTGTGAGCTTAGAATCGGCTACCCGCCACCCATTACAGAGTTTGACGGATTGCCTGACCATCAAGGAACACCGCACTAAGGCTCGACCCAAAGTCGTGCTTACCTGGGCACCACACCCCCGTCGCTTGCCGCAGTGCGTGGCCAATAGCTTCGCCGAATGGATGTTGGCCTGGGGCGAAGTGGATCTTACGATTGCTAATCCGGAGGGGTTTGATCTGGCACCTGCGTTCGCGCCCGAAGCCATCGTTACCCATAACCAAGCCGAAGCTTTTGCCGGGGCGGATTTTATCTACGCTAAAAATTGGTCCGGTTACGACCCCTACGGCGCAACGGCCGATTTGCCAAACTGGATTGTCGACGAGGAGAAGATGGGCCTGACCAATAATGCCTTCTTCATGCACTGCCTGCCCGTGCGCCGCAACGTAGTGGTCGCAGATGGGGTGTTGAACAGCGACCGTTCGTTGGTGTTACAGCAAGCAAACAACCGTACCTGGGCGGCGCAAGCGGTGCTGGAGGCGGTAGGATAATTGGTCCTTTAGTAAGGAGCGCGGACCTCCCGGTCCGTTAATTTGGTCTATTAGTTCTTTGATCTATTTTCAACTTATCGGGATATGTTCCTCGAATTTCCCTCCCTGCTGGCCGGCGACGGCAGCTTAGTTTCTTACCTGGTACTGGTGGGCATCTTATTATTGGTAGCTGCAGTTCTGACCTTTGTTTTCCGCCGTATGGGGGAAGAATAACTGAGTGGGGTAACGGTTATTGGTGTGAACTTGTATTTAAGCGTAGCCATTTTACCTTAATCCTATGGACTTTGGTTTTACTGATCTTTTCGTGTTGTTCAGTGCGCTGCTGGGCCTCGTGGTTGGTGCGGTAATATTGCTGGTGCCTTACTTACGGAGTACGGCCAACCGGTACTTAGGGTGGTTTACGATCATGCTCGGCTTGATCCTTATGATGGCTTGGCAGTCTTTTGACTTAGTTTGGTTG
>JBCDGT010000179.1:0-6692 GCA_038750915.1 Bacteroidota bacterium | reverse complement strand
TCTTACTTTACCTGGCCTTTCCGCCAATTCTGCTCACGCTGTTTGAAAAACCCAACTGGATCGGAGTGGCTTATGCCCTTTCGGGGGCCTTCTTTATGCCATTTTTAGCGGCGCTTCTGCTGTACTTTAATAACCGTATCGACTGGGTAGGGAAGTTGAAAAATAGCTGGCCAACAAATTTGGTACTCCTCTTTTGCCTATTCGTATTCGGCCTTCTTTTCTGGGTACAACTAAGGAAATTAGGGTGAGTAAGGAACATCATTACCCGAAAGTTTATCTTGTGCTACGTTGTACTACAATCCGTAGTCGTTTAGTTCGCTAAATGGCTATGCCTAACCAATCACCAAACTGAAATGCTAAGAACACTCTTTTACCTACTTGCGCTTTGTTGTTTCGTCTCCTGCCAGGAGGGCGATTCGGGTACTACTACCGTGGTGCTAGAATATCCTGAAACCAAGCAGGCAGATTCTACTACCACCTATTTTGGCACTGAAGTCGCTGATCCTTACCGCTGGCTGGAAGACGACCGGAGTACGGAAACCGAAGATTGGGTTAAGCGCCAAAACAAAGTATCTTTTGGCTACCTAGAAGACATCCCTTTCCGGGAAGAACTGAAGAGCCGCTTGGAAAAGCTCTGGAATTACGAGAAAATCGGATCTCCATTTAAAGAGGGTAAGTATTCCTACTACTACAAAAACAATGGTTTGCAGAACCAATACGTCATCTACCGCACTAAAGAAGACGGTACCGATGAAGTATTCCTTGACCCTAATACCTTCAGTGAGGATGGTACCATTTCTCTGGGTGGAATGAGCTTCTCCAAGAGTGGCGACATCGCGGCTTATTCTATCTCAGAAGGGGGAAGTGATTGGCGGAAAATCATCATCATGGATGCTGAAACGAAGCAAATTACCGAAGATACCCTGGTGGACATCAAGTTCAGTGGTATGTCCTGGAAAGGAGATGAGGGCTTCTATTACTCTAGCTACGACAAACCAGAGGGTAGTGAGCTATCCGCCAAAACAGATCAGCATAAACTCTACTACCACAAATTAGGCACTAGCCAGAAAGACGACCAACTGGTCTTTGGTGGCACAGCTGCAGAAAAGCACCGCTACGTAGGTGGTTACGTTACGGAAGACGACCAGTTTTTATTCATTTCTGCGAGCATTTCTACCTCAGGAAACAAACTATTCATCAAGGACCTGACCAAGCCCGGTAGCCCAATAAAGACGATCTTAGACCACGCTGATAGCGACACCTACCTACTAGACAACAAGGAATCTAAGTTGATATTAGTTACCAACTTAGATGCCCCGAACCAGAAGATCGTAACGGTTGACGCGGCAGCGCCCGGGCCGGAAAACTGGAAAGATCTGATCCCCGAAACCGAGTATGTCCTCTCCCCCAATACTGGCTCCGGCTACATCTTCGCTGAATACATGGTTGATGCCATTTCTCAGGTAAAGCAGTACGATTACTCGGGTAAGCTGGTTCGCGAAGTAGACCTTCCTGGGATCGGCTCCGTAGGCGGCTTTGGTGGTAAAGCAGAAGACGAAGTGCTTTACTTCAATTTTTCCAACTACAAAACGCCAGGTACTATTTATGGCTATGATGCCGATAGTGGCGAATCAGCAATCTACAAGCAACCGGACATCGACTTTAATCCGGCTGATTTCACCAGCGAGCAGGTATTCTTCACCTCCAAAGACGGTACTAAGGTGCCGATGATCATTACCTACAAAAAAGGGATGGAGAAAAATGGTAAAAACCCAACCATCCTCTACGGTTATGGAGGCTTCAACATCAGCCTGACTCCTTCCTTCAGTATTACCAATGCGGTCTGGATGGAGCAAGGTGGTATCTACGCCGTACCCAATCTGCGCGGCGGTGGTGAGTACGGTAAAGCCTGGCACGATGCGGGTACGCAAATGAAAAAGCAGAACGTATTCGATGACTTCATCGCCGCCGCCGAATATCTGATTGCGGAAAACTACACCTCCTCTGATTACTTAGCGGTACGCGGTGGCTCCAATGGTGGTTTGCTAGTAGGCGCAACAATGACCCAGCGTCCGGATCTCATGAAGGTAGCCCTACCGGCAGTAGGCGTACTCGATATGCTACGGTACCACACTTTTACGGCTGGTGCGGGCTGGGCCTACGACTACGGCACGGCTGATGACAGTAAGGAAATGTTTGAGTACCTCAAAGGCTACTCACCGGTCCACAACGTAAAGCCCGGTATGGAATACCCCGCGACCATGGTTACTACCGGCGATCACGACGACCGGGTGGTGCCCGCCCACAGCTTTAAGTTTGCCGCCGAATTACAAGCCAAGCAGGCGGGTGATAACCCCGTGATCATCCGGATCGAAACCGACGCAGGCCACGGTGCCGGCACGCCCGTAAGCAAACGAATCGAGCAAGCCGCCGATATATTCGGCTTTACCCTCTACAATATGGGCTTCGAAGAATTACCAGAGAAGCTGAAGGGGTAGGGTAATAGTTATTCGTTCGTCGGCCAAGTCGTGACGAAGGAACTGGCTTGTCCGCCGAGCGAACCAGTGGTCTGTCAAGATTAATTTTTGCCAGCACCTAACCCCAAAATTAAACATTGACAGACCACTAGGCTCCTTGAGCTCGGCCGACGAGTCAGGTCTTCCAAACCGCCGCAGCGGACGAGCACAGCTTACTTCAGTAAGTAACACCGTCCCCCTGCCAAACCCTCCAGTTCTAGTTCCCCTGACTTGACCTGGAGGGTTTCGTGTTTACGTTCCTCGGTGGCAAAGAGTAGGTCCGCCTGAGTGTAGGTGGAGGATAGAGAAAGACTAATGTGCCCAATTGCCTCCGCGGCAAAGTTAGCAACGAAGAAATAGGCCCCTTCTCCGTCCGTGGCCGGGCGGAGCCAGGCCAGCACCCTGCTATTTTGTCCATTCTCTGCACCTGCGGCCGCGCCCAAAAGTTGGGGCTTACCTAAATGCGCCCGGATGCCCTCCGCGAATACGTGGAGGTCGGTTAGCTGTACGAATAAAGGTAGATTGCTTCCCCAAACGAAAGAACCAGATACCGCCTTGTCGCCCCGCTTCTCCTGAAAGACGTAAAGCTTTGAGTAAACTTCATTCTGCGCTCGCTCGTAGTGGCGATCTCGTTGTTCGAAACCTAGACTATAGTAAGTTGGCAAAAAGCCTAGAAATAGGCCCGTAAACAACCGTACGACCTCTGCGTGGTGGTGAAAATGATCAAAGCGGGGATCGTCTTTATCGCCGGTAATAACCGTCCAGGCTGGGCTAAGCGCAGTATTGTTGGCAATGCGCAAATAATGATCCGCCATGTCCCAAAATTCCACACTGCCCGGGACAGTGGATTGCAAATTTCCTAGAGTAACCTCTGCTTCGCTACGCACTAGGTGATCCACCTCATTTCCGTAAGCCATATAGCCCGGTTCGGCGAGAAAGCTTTCGGCAAAGTAAGCGAAATAGGGTGCTTTTTCCTGGATACGGAGCTTGACGGATCGCAACGGATCGTAGTAGTCGTCTGCAGCTTCTGGCACCCCTTCCGGACGCATCTGGACGTGACTCATATCGCCCCGCATAAAGTCAAAATGGAAACGCTTTTGTTGCTCAGCGTAGTGGCTAGTTAGGTAGTCCCAGACCCAGAAGCGGGGCTGGTCGAAATCGATTTCCCAGGCTTGATTATCGTCCTTACGTCCAAAAAGTTTGTAACGGGCCAATGGACCGAACACTCGACTCATTTTCGTTGGTGCGGTGATTCGGTAATCCCGCCAAACCCTACCGGCTTCATCTATCGTCACAGCAGCGGGATCAGGATCGACCTCCAGGCCCCGATACGGAGGCGCCATGGTAGCGGGAACGGGCTCGAGGCCACGCTGGTAGAGCCAGTCGACAAGGTCAATGCGGCGGCGCTGCCGCCCCCAGAAATCATCAGGGTGACCAAAAAATAATTGTAGCCGGTTTTCTTCTGGCAACTGCCAGAGTCCGCCTACCATACCGTAGGCAGAAAGGGCAGGGCCACGGGTGCGGAGCCAGTCGGTAATGGCGCCTTGAACTTCTTCGTGCAAAAACTCCCGGTGGCTAACAATACTGAGGTCGTGGCGGCGCAACCATTCGAAGCAATCGGGGTTGGCCAGCACCATTTCACTGTAACGGTCGGTATGAGGAATTACGTCCATCCCCACCACCTTGCCGAGTGCATGTAGGAGGTTAACGACTACTTTCAACTGATGGTGGTTTTTGCGAAGACCGGGGTAAAGTTTGTGGGCTTCTTTACTGAAGAATTCCGGGTTGAGCTCCCAGCTTGCCATACCATAGAGGCTCCCTACCACCCCAGGCTCCCAAATAGGAAGGAGATGAACGGCTTTAATATGGTCTGGAAGCGTTAGAGCATATTTGATTACGTTCCAGAAATTGCCGATCGTCCGGACGTTGATCCCTACCGTATGACAACTTTTCAACCAGTGCCCGTCTTTTTCTTTGGCCACCGGAGTGGGATGGGTGTATTCTGGGTTCAGGCAGGCGTCGAAAATAGCAGGGCTTAGGCGCGCACGCAGGTGCAGAGCAAGTTCTTCAAAAGGCAATGATACGGCAGTCTCTGGTGCTAAACCAACGACCCAGCTGGTCTTACCAGTGGTGTAATCGGCAAAACGTAAATCGGCAACGGATAACCAGAACTGATGATAAGCAGCGGGAAGCGGCATGGCCGGCAAGGTAGCGATTTTAGAAGCGCCAGCCCAGCCCCAGCGTCCCGCCGTAAAGGGTGTAATTCGTTTTTACACCTACATCATCCACTTCTACTCCAGTACGGGGAAGGCGGTGCGCGCGAATACCCAAGTTCACTTCTAATTTAGGTAGCAACCGGTAGGCAATCCGTGCGTTGCCTTGCCAACCTACTCCAAGAAGGCGGGGTCTGAAGGCAAAAGCAGCCGCGTCGCGCTCAGAGAAACTCAAATCTTCTAATTGGTAGCGAGCGCTACCGCGGCTGCGTAGGTTAAACACTGGACCAGCTTCCAAGGCCAGGCTCCAGCGATCTCGGGTAAAAGTTTTACCTACTAAAATCGGCAGGTCAATAGTCGTGAAGTTATTGTAGTACTCGTAGTAGGCTCGGGTGCGGGTAAAGCCATCCACCTCCCCAAAAATTAAGGTGGTATCGCCAGCGGCGTTAATGATGATTTCCGTTACGCCGTCCACCCGGCCTTCCTCGAGTCGGTCCTGACTGAAAATAGCTACTGAGTTGAGTCGGGTGAGACCAATACCAGTGCGAAGGGTGAAGTTATTGGCGCTCCGATAACCGAGTAATACCTCGAAAGAAAGGGCTTCCAAGGGTTTTTCTACCCTTAGGTTCCGACTTAGCTGTCCGGTATCCATCTCTGAAGTTGCCGTCAGTTCTCGTTGAATTTTACTGTAAGTTCCCCTAGTAGCCAGTTCCCAGCCCGCATCTTTGGTACGAACGAATACGGGGCAGTCCGTGGGGCCTTTCAGTTTCGCAAAGGGTGAGGTAGTAGGATCATAGAATAGCTCGGGAAGTGGCGTAAGGGCGATTGTGGGTAACAAGGGTTGAGCCGTTACTTTGCGCAGTCGCTGTTCTACGGGATCTATTCCCTCTTCGGGGAAGACCGTTGGAGAAGTTGCCTTCTTAGCAAGTGAAGCAATGGGAGGAGAAGAAACAAGCTTCTTCGTAGGCGTCTTGGGCAACTTAGGTTTTGCCGTATTTACTTCCTTTCCGGAGAAGGAGCGTAAGCCTTCAGAACTACTACTACTACTACTACTACTAGCCGAGATAGGCTTTTCGGCGGTAATGGAGTCAATCTTAGGTGTAGCTAATACGGTTCTTTCCTTTACTGCTTCCGTGGTCACGACCTCCTGGTCCCTAGTATCCTGTTGCCGACTCAGGCCGGCCCACACGGATCCTCCCGCTAATACGGCCAGTAAAAGGCCAGGAATCCACCAGAGGAATCCGCCGCGTCGTTCTTTCTTACCCAGGCTAGCTTCTACGGCTTTCCAGGTAGCCTCCGTATCGATGGGACTGGGATGATCGTAGAGCTGTTCTCGGAGGGCTTTTTCGAATTCTTTATTCGGCATGGCGTACCACGATTTTCCTTTGAGCTAATATGGTTTGTAAGGCTTGGCGGGCCCGGGTATACTGGGAGCGTGAATTGCTCTCCGAACAGCCGATCATCTGGGCGATCTCCCGGTGAGCATAGCCTTCAACGGCGTAGAGGTTAAAGACCTGGCGGTACCCATCAGGTAATTCGAGCACGCAGGCTAATATGTCTTCCACCGCTAGCGCATCTAGGGCAACTGGCGCCACACTACGGTTGTCTTTTTGATCGGAAACGGATATTTCCCGCCGCATCCATTTGCGGTCCAGTTGTTTCAAAGCGGTACTGATCACTACTCGCCGCATCCATCCTTCGAAGGAGCCAGTACCGGCGTATTGTTCGATACGTTCCAGAATTCGAACCAGACTGTCTTGCAAGATGTCTTGGGCCATAGCATTATCCGGGGCATAGCGGCGGGCAACGGTCAGTAAGCCGGGAGAAAACCGCACTACCAACTCCCGCTGGCAGCGAGGTTTTTTTCGGCGACAGCCCTCGATGATGGTATTGATGGTCACTTGGCTATAAATTTATTCCGAGGTTGCCAAAGATCACCAAGTCAGTTGCTACGGTGTTGTTG
>JBCDGT010000178.1:0-6730 GCA_038750915.1 Bacteroidota bacterium | reverse complement strand
TTTCATTTGTCACTTTTTCTCAAAATCCGTTCATTGCACCCGCGTCCGCGCCCAAAGGGAAAGTAGTTGGTAATTGGTATTTAGTAGATGGTTGAAAAAATGTTATTGCCAACTACCAAACACTACCTTAAAGCCCCAAAAAACAATGCATGGAAATCAACTGGCAGCACCTTCCCTACCCCGAACTTAGCCTCGATAAACTCTACGCCATTTTGCAGCTACGCGCAGAAGTATTCGTCGTCGAGCAAGATTGCCCTTACCAGGATTTGGACGGCAAGGACCAAGCAGCCATTCATCTATTGGGCATGAATGAGGAGGGAAAATTGGCTGCTTACACCCGCATTCTCGCCAAAGGCATCTCTTATCCGGGATATGCTAGCATCGGACGCGTCATTACCGCACCCTTCGCGCGGGGCAAAGGATTGGGCAGACCGCTAATGGAAGAATCCCTCCGAGTGTTATTCGAGGAATATGGCCCCCAGGCCGTCAAGATTAGTGCCCAAGCGCACCTCCAAGCTTACTACGGCAGCATTGGGTTTAAAGGTGCGGGAGAGATTTACGATGAAGATGGAATTCCGCACCGGGCGATGGTGTACCAGCCATAGCCCCCTGCTTATTCCCACTTAAAGTCAAAGTGTAAAATCATGCGGCTATTGACCGGTTTCCCATCAAGTTGGCCGGGGAGGAAGGCAGGTAGCCTACTTAGAGTTTTAGCCACTTCATTAATCAACGCTACTTCTCCTTTAGTGAATTGGGTACCAGGTACAATTTCAGGAGGATTAAATATCCATGCATCAGGGCCAGGGCAAGTAACAGATGTCCAGAGTGATATGGTATCGAAAGCAGGTCCAAGTTGAGGTTTTGCCTTAATGAAACGAATGGTTCCAGGCTTTGTAGAACCAGAAGTATCAATTAGTAATTCAGCTTCTAGTATCCTTTCTCCATCTTTTTCGTTTTTGGCGATAGCAGGGTATCTTATGTGTGGATAAATTGCGTAGCGAAGCAGTAATTTAGTCGTTACGTCTTGCCCTTTTGCCCAAATTTCTTTTACCACTGGTATAGGTATACCAGTACTGTCGTTCACCATTTCGGGAGAAACCGTCAAGCTATCAATATGGATATAATGCTGCCCACAAGCAGCTGATACAGTAAAAAAGAAGAATGCGCCAAAAAACAGGGTGAATTTCACGTTAATAGGGTTTACTAGCGAAGATACTTTTGTTCTGTCTACTTCACCACCGCAGTCCATGAATATTAGCGCTCACCTTTTTCCCTTCCGCTGCTGCCAGCGCTCGCCAGAGCCAGCGCCCGAGGCGGGTTTTCGGACGGTGGAGGAAACCGCCAAACTTGGCAACGTTTTGGTCGATACGATTGATGGCGGCGGCCTGGTCCTCGCCAGCTGACCACACCTGATGCGCTACTGCCCAGGCTTGTTCTCGGGCGGCCCGCATGCTGAAGTCGAGGAGGTGTTCATCCCGCTGGCGACCGAAACGATCCGCCAAATAAAACAAGGGACTTACCCGCGATACGCGTTCCTGTAATTCTTCGATGATCTCCTGAAGAATATCGTTGACCCGGCGAAAATCTTCCTTTAAATCATCAAGGTTCTTGTTTGCCATAAGTAGGCCTGCGGCCAGGCCGAGGTCCAGGTTGATGTGAGCGTTCATACCCAGCAATACGTGTTGGAGCAGGGCCTTTTGCTCATTGGCCGCCCGGAAAGCCAACTGCCAGGAAAGGGTGCAAGGATCACCGCAACGAAACTGCTCGTAGGCTTCTAGATAGAGATTGGCGAAGGCTACGTCGAATACCTCCATACGGACGTTATCGGCAAAACGAGCTGCCTCGATTGCCTCTTTAACCGCGCGGGTGGTGCGACGATAGATGTAAGCAAAATAGCCCGCCGGGCTATTCTCGGCCAGGGCGGTGTCGATAATTTCGTCTAGGCGTTGCAAAACTTCGTCGATGGTGGTAGCAGGAACACGCATTAAGAACGAAGATAGGATTTCCCTAATTCCCAATACAAATACTGCACCCTACCTTTGTCGGCCTCAGCTCCCTATTCCCGCATTCTCCCATCCGATCATTCCATTATGCAGCCCCTCGCCGAACGCATGCGCCCTACCACCCTTGCCGATTACGTCGGCCAGCCCCACTTGGTGGGCGAAGGAGCGGTTCTGCGCCGGGCGGTGGAAACCGGGCGGCTGCCGAGTTTCATTCTATGGGGGCCTCCAGGGGTTGGGAAAACCACTTTAGCGAAGATCATCGCCAGCCAGTTGGAGGTACCTTTTTATATGCTCTCGGCGATCAATTCGGGAGTAAAGGACGTTCGTGAGACCATCGATAAAGCTAAAAGAGGCAAGTTTTTCGACCGCGCCAGTCCGGTGCTATTCATTGACGAAATTCACCGTTTCAGCAAGTCCCAACAAGATAGCCTTTTGGGAGCCGTGGAGGCGGGCATCGTTACCCTCATCGGAGCAACGACCGAAAATCCTAGTTTTGAGGTCATTCCCGCCCTCTTAAGCCGGTGCCAGGTCTACGTATTGGAACCACTAGGAGAAGAGGAGTTGAAGGGCATGGTGCAAAGGGCGCTGACGCAGGATGCAGAGATGAGTAAAAGAGCCGTACAAGTGAAAGAATATGGTGCCTTGCTCCGCTACTCCGGCGGAGACGGCCGCCGGCTCTACAATCTCCTTGAACTGGTCACCAATGACGCTACCGAGGAAAAAGGCATTACGATAACCGACGAGCTCGTCGTCGCCCGTGCTCAGGAGAACCTCACCCGTTACGATAAAACCGGCGAACAACACTACGACATTGCCTCGGCGATGATTAAGTCCATCCGTGGCTCCGACCCTAACGGAGCAGTCTACTGGCTGGCCCGAATGATTGAAGGTGGCGAAGACATCAAGTTCATCTGTCGTCGCCTCATCATCTCCGCCTCGGAAGACATTGGCCTCGCCAACCCCAATGCGCTTTTGATGGCTACGACCGCTGCTCAAGCCGCTCAGATGGTCGGTTACCCAGAAGCACGAATCATCTTATCCCAGGCCACCGTTTATTTGGCTTCCAGCCCCAAGAGTAATTCCAGTTACGTTGCTATTGGCAAGGCACAGTCCGCTGTCCGAAAAACCGGCACGCTACCCGTTCCCTTGCACCTGCGCAATGCGCCCACCAAACTGATGAAGCAACTCAACTACGGCAAGCAGTATAATTACAGCCACGACAACCCAGGTAATTTCAAAGCCCAGGAATACTTACCCGCGGAGCTATCCGGCACGGCCTTCTTCGAACCCAAGCCTAATAACCCGAGTGAGAAAAGCATACTTGAGCGCTTGAAAAGATGGTGGGAAGGGAAGTATTATTAGTAGTTGGTAATTGGTAGTTAGTGGTTGGTATTCGGCGTTTTTACTAATTACCAACCACTAAATCCCAATTCCTATGCCCTACAAATCAAATCCAATATCCCCCCGGTAATTAACTCCAGCAAAGTGGATTTTCCTCGCATTTTCGTAGCTGGTTTTCAATGCTTCGCGGAAAGTTTCTCCGTAGCTGGTAACGGCTAGAACGCGGCCACCATTTGTGACTACCTCGCCCGTTTCGTTTAGCTTGGTGCCAGCGTGGAATACACGACTACCACTGACCTCATCAAGGCCTAAAATGAGCTTCCCTTTTTCGTAAGGGCCTGGATAACCGCCGCTGACTAAAACGACGGTCGCCACTTGTCGGTCGTCAATATCAACTACGGCACTAGCTAGTTCTCCGTCTGCCGTTTCGAGACAGAGCTGAAGAAAGTCAGACTTGAGCCTGGCCATGACAGACTGGGTTTCGGGGTCACCCATCCGGCAGTTGTATTCAATAACGTAGGGCTCGCCTTCTACCGAGATGAGGCCAATGAAAATGAAGCCTTTATAGTCCAGTTGACGATCTTGAATCCCTTTTAAGGTAGGAAGAATGACTTGCTGCTCCACTTTCGCCATCATGTCCGCATCCACAAAGGGTGGATGACTTACGGAGCCCATGCCGCCGGTGTTGGGCCCGGTATCTCCCACTCCAATACGTTTGTAATCTTTAGCGACGGGCAGGATGCGATAAGATTCACCATCCGTAAGTACGAAAACGGAAAATTCAATACCGTCCAAGAATTCCTCAATTACCACTTCTTCACTAGCTGCGCCAAATTTACCACCGAGCATGGCTTTGAGTTCTTCTTTTGCCTCTCCGCAGTCGTGGAGAATCACGACACCCTTGCCTGCGGCCAACCCATCTGCCTTTAAGACGATTGGAGTACGACAAGTATCCAAATAAGCTAGGCCTTCTTCTAGTGTAGTTGCCGTAAATTTTTGGTAACTCGCAGTGGGGATACCGTACGTTTCCATAAATTCTTTGGCGTATGCTTTGCTCCCTTCCAGTTTTGCGGCCTCCGCACTAGGGCCGATGAAACGAACGTGTGCCAGGTCAGCATCCTGTTTGAAGAAATCTTGCACGCCCCGCACCAGCGGCTCCTCTGGCCCGCAGATAACCAAACCAATCTTCCGTTCAATTACGGCTGCTTTCAGGGCTGGAAAGTCATTAGGATCGAGGGACAAGTTGGTGCCGAATTCGCTGGTTCCCGCATTTCCCGGGGCAATGAACAAGGCTTGACTAAGGGGGCTTTGGCTCAGGCGCCAGGCGAGGGCGTGCTCACGGCCGCCGCCGCCGAGAAGGAGTACATTCATACGGTGGGTGGTTCGGCCGCGAAGGTAAGTCTTACGCCGCCATTTTTGCTGCTCGGGCAAAGTAAATTATCGACCCAAAAATAGCCAACAAAAAGCCCCCCATCACCCACATGTTGATGGAGCTGCCGCCAGACATTGCCGCCAACACAATGCCATATACCAAATAAGCGATCAACAAGCAGCAGAGCAAGCGTAGTACCGCCACCAATTCCAAGGCTATCCGGTGTTGCGCCGCAGCGTTTTCCTCCGTGATCTTTACGGGGTAATTAAAAAATTTATAGCTCGACTTAGCCGAAAGGCCTAAGAGGTAAAACATGGCCAGGTTAATAATCGGCAATATCCACAGCAGCAGCTTTGGCCCGTAATTATCAGCTTCTCCACTGGGCCCGAAATGCAGTGGAATCTGCTCGGGCAACTTCCCGTAGTAAAAGCTGACCACGGCAAAACTAAGGATGACGGCCGCAAGCGGAATAGTACGGTAAAAGCCGCTATTCATTGGGTTGGGCACCGCATTTCGAGGGTCATCAGTAGTAAAGAGAGTGGTCATTATTTTAGGATTTTGTCCGTCCCCAAATATAGATTATCCTCTGTGTAGTACCAATGTCTCACGGCGGGTAGCAGCATATTATCGACGAGGGCTTCCCCTTCCAGTAAAATGTATTCCCCCGTACCGGGGCCATCTTCTTTGTGGTAGAAGGCATAGCCATTAAGGGCGAACGTCTGGGGATCAAAATAGAAAAACCAAATATCTCCGCCGGTATCCGGTGCGTATTGTACCTCCAACTCTAGTAATTCTTTATCGGCAAACCAGACTTTGTGGACGGTGGGTTGCAACAAGGTTCCCGGATCCTTTAGTTTCATCGGCAGGCCCCATAAATAAGTGTAGTAATCCCGCAGCAGGCGGGTACGTTCTTCCGTCAGCCGCAGTCGCAAACGAGTAGAATCGGGAATATTTGTCCGCCCAAGGTGACTAAAGGAGTAGGCACCATTCATCAAGCGAAGTTGCACATTATCCCCCTCTCTTATTTGTTTGAAGTCAAAAGCTTCTGCGGTTGGGTAAATGCTGATCTGGGTGTAGCGAGTACTTGCGTTCGGGCGACTTTCTCCTAGTTGGAGCATATGAGCCTTGGTCCCCCAGTTACTGTCAGGATCGTGGTAACGAATACTACGAGTTAATACACTGTCGGCACTTAGTTCTACCACCTCTCTTTGCCAAGAACGTAGGGAGGCCTCGTTCAAATCGATGTAGTGCTTATTGTTTTTTTCTCGTGCCAATGCCAGGCTCCGTTGCATAAGCCTTGTAGCCTTAGCGTTATTTCCCAAGGCGCGTTCGATCAGGGCTTGGTAACGGATAGGACCAAACCTTGCCTCACCGGCAGCGGCCCAACGATCCATCCAAGCTTTGGCTTTTTGCAGCCCCAGATCATTGTCGAAATAATAGCGGGCGGCAGTGTAGTACTCAGCAGGAGATTGGGCGGGATTCAGAGCTAGCGAAGCCCGCTTAGCGACTTCCTCATTGGTGGGTAAGGCGATGGGCAAAGTAATCCGAAACCACTCCCACTCCAGCACCAAATCGACCGCTTGCGGCCGAACGTTCATAAATCGGTACTCTAAAGTTTCAATCCGCTCCGGCAATCGCTTTGCCTTTACGGCTACCCGCACAATGTCTTTACGAGGATCATAAGCACGTGTCCCCCAATTATCTTGAGCTTCATTGATGACCCAAGTCCACCTTTCCCCTGCTTCGGGAATCAGGTACATCGAATACTGACCTGGCAATAATACGGTGTCACCAATGGTAATCCGAGCGTCAATTTGCAGTAGGGTATTTTCGTTGGCTCCAGCTCGCCAAATACGGCTCCAGGGCACCATATCGCCAAAGATGAGGCGCCCCCTCACGCCGGGACGATGATAGTCTACCCGCAAGTTGGTATAGCCAACCTCAGCGGTAGTAGTCGCAGGAGGGCTGGCCGCCGGCGCTACGAATTGGGCTGCTAAACCTAGGGGAATTAGGC
>JBCDGT010000177.1:0-6736 GCA_038750915.1 Bacteroidota bacterium | reverse complement strand
GAAGCATGCACTGTCCTCTCCTTGTATCAGCAAGCCAAACAAAAAAGCGAACCCGTTACGGTAGCTCAAAAAAGAGCAATCATTAACAAGCTGATTGCGTGAATATCGGACACCCTACCTCCGAGCGTCCGATCAGCCAAAGAAATTATTCCAAAAGGAACAAGGCCTTGCTCGCTTCCCGATAATAAGGGTGCGCTTTACGGCTACTAATTCTTTGCAATACCTCTCTTCCCGCAGCATCCTGATTCGCCTGCAAAAGCGCTAAACCACGGTACCACTCCATTTGGGCTCCCCAGGCAGCCGGAGCGGACTTTAGTTGATCGAGCAGGGCAACCGTTTCCGCCCCACGACCGAGTTCTAGGAAGGTGTAGGCCGTTAGGTAAGTTAGGGTATCACTCCCCTCCCCTTTCCGTTTAAGGCGGTTCAGCTCAATGAAGGCCCGGGGAAAATTCCGCTCGCGCAGTAAACTATCTACCGCAGCAAAATTCGCCGTAGGGGTCAGGCCGGTAAGTGGGTAGTCCGTGTACCAGAGGGCGTTCATCAGGTCCGCCCGCGCGTCCTTTTCGGTTGAGGTATTCCCCCGTAAGCCGCCTTGGGGAGCCGGGTAGCGCGGATCCGCGAGGTCATCCCAGGGTTGGGCCTGGGCGATGGGGCCAAGATCAGTGGCGGTTTCTTCTGGTGGAGGCTCGGTTGGTGGAGGAACAGTCTTTTCTATGGGTACTGGAGCAGCGGGCGCGGCCGCAGGTGCAGGGGGCGGTTCTGTAGTGAGCAAGGTATCCAACGCAGTGGCGGTTTCCGTAGGCGTAAGATTTTCGTCCAGTTCGGAGATAGGTTCCTGCGCCGGTGGCGTCTTATCTTGGTCTGTCCAGTAAAACCAGCCGAATACCGCTGCTGATAAAAGCGCTAAACCACCAAACAGCAAGCGACGCCACCACCGCTGCTGTGCCTGGCGTTCTGCTGCTACGGCGCGGACTTTCTCTTCCAGCCGCAGGGCTTGTAGCCCCCGCAGCACGGCATCAGCGGCTTCGCGCTCGGCTCCGCTGGCGTTCTCGCTCAGATACTGTTCACCGTCTTCCACTGCTGGGCTAATTTGATTAATTTTTTCATGCAATCACTCCGCTTCACCTTAAGCGAATTGGTAGTAGAATAGGCCGTCATCCGCCGTCGGACCACCTCATCGTCACTGTAGCCATCCAGGTGATGCAGTTGAATGACCCGCGCACAAGGATCACCGAGGTGATCGAGTAAGCTACGAACTAATACGGCCGCCTCCTTATTGCGGAGAAAGGCCTCCTGATCTGGGTCCGCCAAATCGAGGTGATCGTCTAAACTATCGACCTCCCGCTTCACCTTCCGGCTAGCCGCCAGGGCCAATCGTTTGATGACTTCCACCAGGTAGGTAGTCGGGGCATGCCCCTGAAACACGTAACTGCCGGCCTCAATCTTTTGTAAGAAGATGAGGGTCCCGCGGTTGAGTAATTCTTCCACCAGTCGGTCGTCCAAACCCCGTTCCCGCACCAGCTTACGCACCGTGGGCAAGGCCTTGGTCTGCAACTGAAGGATGGCCCGATTCTCCAAAGCACGCAAGCCCTCGAACAGCGCTTCGTGGGTAGGATAAGGTTGGCGAAAGCCGGTAGCTCTAAACCAATTTTTCAACGACAAACCTAAATGCTAAACTTTAATGGAGGTTGAGTGACTAAAGGTAAGTGGTAATGGGAGTTTTTTTATTGTCGTTTCAAATTCTCTTTAGGGAAAATTTTAGACGCTGGCGCTTTTAGATCCACTTCGTGCTATTAGACGGCCTCCGGCCTTTTAGGGGTGCGGGTATGAGTAGCTACTAAAAGGCCAGAGGCCGTCTAATAGCGCAAGCGTCTAACAATCAGTGACCGCTAGGTCTCGACTACCTTACTCTGCACCTGCGTCCGCGCCATATTCTTCGAGTAAAGTCAGAATTTCAGCTTGCTTGAACATGGTAGCGTACTGGTGGGCGGAACCACCACTCTCGCTCTTTATGGTAGCATCTGCTCCCTTGTCGAGTAAATAACGGGCAATCTCCGTATTTCCCTTGAAGCAAACTCCCATCAGCGCCGTATTCCCTACGCCGTCTACTGCATTCAAGTCCGCCCCCGCTTCCACCAAAGCCTTAGTGGCCGGAAGATTGCCAAGGTAAGTCGCTAAGACCAACGGAGTAGAACCGCGGCCATCCTTGGCCAGCAGCACTTCCGGGTGATCTGCCAGCAAACGACTTAGGGTAGCCAAATCATTATTCCGGATTAGGGTAAATACTGCTTCATTCGGTTCCATGGTGATAAAATTTTCGTGTTTTCGTTCCCATCGAAGGTATGGGAGATGGAAGCTTCTGCAAAATTGATTTTACCTCATTGCGATAGGCCAGAGCTATTGATGGATCCACTAAATTTTTACTACCACCCACCAAAAATTTGTATCGCAGCATCAATTAAACTACATTTGTAGAACAAAATCTACAATCATAGTATGCAACTCTCCAAAAGTGAAGAACAATTGATGAAGTACTTGTGGCGGCTCGGCCCCTGCTTTATGAAAGACCTCCTGGCGGCACTGCCGGAGCCTAAACCGGCCAAAACCACCGTAGCAACCCTGCTTAAACGAATGATCGATAAGAAGAAGGTGGGCTACCGTACTTACGGCAATAGCAGGGAGTATTATCCGCTGGTGAGTAAGCAGGCTTATTTCGGCCAGCATCTGCGGGGATTGATTGATGACTTCTTCGGTGACAACCCCACCGAGTTCGCGTCATTTTTCAGTGAAGAGACCAACCTTAGTCAGGAACAACTCGCAGAATTACAGCGCATCATCGACGAAAAGCTGAACAACTCATGAGTAGTCTTTTCATGTACCTGCTTAAAGTCAGTGGCGGGCAGTTACTGGCATTTCTGGGCTATCGCTGCTTGTTGGAAAAAGAGCCCTGGGGGCTATTCAAACGTATTTACCTGCTGCTGGGCCTTAGCCTGCCATTTCTGCTACCTTTTTGGGTGGTACGTTCCGTATACCTCCCTGCAGAGACGGTATCAATGCCATTAGCCCTACCGCTTGCTCCGCTGTTAGTTTCACCAACGGAATTACCGCAATCAGCCTGGTCGCTAGTACCAATGCTACTACTATTCCTTTACGTAGCGGGCTGTTGCTTTGGCTTATTCCGCCTGATCGTTTCTTTAAGCGCTGTTCGTCGGCAAATAGGGCGGGCTCAGTCCATTTCTTACGATCATGGCGTGCGGTGGGTAGCCCTACCAACCGCTGTTTCACCCCACACCTTTGGCCCTTGGATTTTTCATACTGCGGGTACTCCCTTATCCCCGGCCATCCGGGCCCACGAGCTGGCCCACGCCCGCCAGTGGCATACCACCGACCGGATTTTAGTAGCCGTGGTACGCTCCATATGCTGGTTTAATCCGCTACTCCGCTGGTACGAAAAGGCCATTACGCACAACCACGAACTACTCGCCGACCAGGCTGCCTTGCAAAAGACAGGAATTTCCGTTGCCGCCTACCAGCGTTTTTTGCTGCAATCACTTTCCAATAATACACCGGCCGTCGCCCTTAGCAGTGGCCTCTCCTACCCACTTCTTAAACAACGTTTTCTTATGCTGCGTACCCAGCCTACCCCACCCCAGCGAGTTCTGGGGAAAATAGCTTTACTCGTCTTACTCTGGACCGGGCTTTTCCTGGGCTGCGGCAAAGTCAGTTACGCTCAGTCTTCCCCCGAGCCACCAGAAAGCACCGTTCCTGCTCCACCGGCACCGGCACCAGCGCCACCTGCTCCACCGACGACGTCACCCTCATCAGTGCCCGCTCCCCCCGCTCCACCGGCACCGGCCACCACAGTGCCCGCACCACCCGCACCTCCGGCTCCGCCTCAACCTCCACAATCCGCTACCCCTTGGTTACACCACATCTTCATCCCCTCCGCAGAGGTGGACCCAGCGCTTACCGTGGGGGAATGGATGCAGAATTTTTACGTGAAATGGGATGAGAAAGGCCAAGGCATGCCTCCTCCTCCCCCACCCCCCATTTCCGAAGAGCAACTCAACATGAAAGTGGGCGAATACCGCTTGTTAAGACTGAAAGAGCAATTGAAACGCCACGAAACCCAACCCTCCCCCAAGCTTACCGCCGCTGAACACCAGGCTTTCCAAAATGCCAAAGAGTACGGTGTCTGGATCAACGGCCAGCGGATCAGTAATGCACAACTTACCGAGTACCAACCGGAACAATTGCGCCTAGTGAACAAGTCCAGGCTAGGTAAAAACGCAAAAAACTATGGCAAACACACTTACCAACTCACCCTGGAAACAGAAGAGCGCTACCAGCAGGCCATTGCTGAACTAAGGCGGACTATTGCCGAACTAGAGTAAGCAAATGTTGGAACTATTCGTGCACGAAGTACTGCGAAGCAAATCTGACGAATAAGCAGCTATTTGATGCCAATGAGCAAAAGTTCCAACACACGCTAAAATTTACCCTTATAATTTCACTATCTATTTGACGCGGCCGCAGGTGCTTTTAACGCTAATTAAGCGCGCGGCCGCGTCTTTTTCAAAGATCCCCTAGTCGAATCGATCGCCATATTCAAACAGCAATGTTTGGCTAGACAGCTAAGCTAGCGATCTGGCAATACAAGATTACCAGACCACTAGGAAATAAAAACAGTTAGGCAAGTTTTAGAGCTTATTTGGACCTTCCAACTACTAAGAGCGAATGTCCAAACAAGTCCCAAAAATCAATGCTTAACGAACCTGCGAGAGCTTTCATTCACCCGGACGATGTACACACCTGGTGGTAACTCATCCGTAGGCAAGCGCAGCTCGCGAGTGGCTGGCGCCGCCGGCACCTTGAAGAGCAGTCGTCCGGCAGCCGTGAATACCTGAACCGTAGGAGTTTGTGCTAATGCCGGAAGCCGCAGCTGCAGCGACGAAGTCGTAGGATTCGGGAAAAGGTCAAACGAAACTCCAGACGTTCCACTAAAAACAACGGAACGAATTCCCGAAGTAGACTGGGCGCCATCAAAGTCCAACTGGCGAATTTGGTAGTAATTCACGCCTTCCGACGGGTTTTCGTGTACAAAGTCATAAGTCCGCCGACCATCTAAGTCTGAAGAGGGAAGGCGAACTTCCCCGATTGGGGTAAAGGCCGTTTCGTCCGTTCGGTGCTCTACGAGGTAGCGGTCGTGATTCTCTTCCAGCAGCGTACTCCATTCTAACAAGGCCGTCTTTCCTACTGCCTCGGCGGTAAAGGCTTCCCATTCCACGGGGAGAACCAATTGTTCAAAAACACAGCCTTGCACGGTGTAGCCCAGTAATTTACTGACTAAGATCTCGTCCGTACTCGTGCTACGGTTAGCGGCCACGGCATCTTCTCCTCCGATACCGCTGCCGTCGTCTCGCAAGGTTGGGGCTGCAACATCCTCACCGTACACCCGTAAAGTGAAGCCACGGACAAAATCGGTCGCTTGCAAGCCTGCATCAGTTGCCGCATTAATCGCAATAGGGTTAGGCGTTCCGTTGCTTCCTACCGCGGGATTACAGGGATCGGAAAGGTTAACCGTCTGGGTATTAGCAAAAACTACGGTACCTGCACCGGGGCTGGACCAGGGTGAACCAGGAGCACTAGCCAGGCAAGTACCCGTCAGATCGGCCGTACCGTTGTAAAAGCCCTGATAGGTCGAGGTGGAATATGGTAATAGATCAAGGCCTAAAAACTGTAATTCTGCCGTTTCGAAGGCACTACCGGGGTCGTTTACCCCGGAAAGATTAGCCGTAATTTGATTGGCCCGAATGCCGATATGGGAAGCAAAAACTACCTTTATTTCGTAGCCGCGCACATCCCCCGAAGAGGATTCACTATCCGCGTTTCTGCCCATGGGGATGGAAGCCGCAAGACCATCCGATTCTTGAAAAATATAGTGTTCACTTCCACCAAGCAAATCAATGATGCCGTTGCCATTGATGTCGGTGGTGCTTAGAAGCTGAGTGGAAATAATGATGTCATCGAGCCCTCCGGTACTGGAGCAGTCTTCGTTGTCCTCATCGTAAACGTCGAAGGATTGGGTTATTTCGTTTGCCGTAGCGGTAGAAGTACCATCTACCAAATTGCCATTGGCGTTCAAGTTAAAATCTAACCTTCCGGCGGTGGTGCCGAAATCAACGGAACAGATGTCGCTGTTCGCACAATCTACTGGCGGCGTACAGCCAGAGTTGTCCGCCGTGAAGTTAGCAAATACTAAGATTTCCGTAGCAAAAGAACCATCCGGCAAATCGATGCTGGCGTCAGAGTTGTTATTGGGGTCATTAGCATTAGGGTCAAATAGATTAACTGAATTATCTCCTAAGGCGAAACAAATCTGGTGAATGATAACCGGTTCTCCCTGGACAACCGATAAGCTTCCACTGTTACCAGATGTGGACACCTGAAATAAGCCAAGCGCGGCGCAGCCATCCAACACGTCAACATTACTCGTCATCGTGCAAGATTCATTCACCGTTATGGGAGGTGCACCATTAATACACTCACCTCGCAAGCTAATGGTATAACTCGTTAGCCGTCCCGAAAGGGAGGGAGTATACTGTAAGCCGTAACAAATTTCTCCTGCGGCACAATTAGTGTTACTCGAACACGCGTCGATCGTTTCTCCAGCTTCCAGGTAGATAAGTTCGATTTGCTGACTGAATAACTGGGGGAAGAAAGAATATAAAAAAAG
>JBCDGT010000176.1:0-6762 GCA_038750915.1 Bacteroidota bacterium | reverse complement strand
TTGCTTTGGGGTAAGATAGGTGTTCTTACATGGAATTAGAGAACGATGGAATGTGTGCCTCTAAAAACTTCAATTAACTCATTCAAAATTCATCCATTCACGCATTAAAAAAGGCGCGGCCGCAGGTGCCGTGTACGGTTAATGCACATTCTTGTGCGCAAAGTAATGGGCCGAGACTCTCCCGAGTCGAGAAAGGGCTAACCAGTAGTTCTCGCTACACTTCTACTTTCCCCGATTTCAAAATATAGCCCCAGTAGTTCTTTGCTCGACTCGGGAGAGTCTTGGCCCCTTGGCCAATCCTCCACAAAAAACACCCACTTCACAACCTCCCGCTCCCCCGAGCGTTTGCCCAGAAGAGAACTCCCTAAATAGCCGCTGTAAAGCCGTGCGGTAGCCACCACTAGGCTACCAAACTACCAGACTACAAGACCACTCCGTGCGCGAACTAAAATTCCTCAACCAATTCTTCTGGAAATACCGCTGGCGGTTGCTGCTGGGGATCATCTTTATTTGCATCTCCAATTACTTTCGGGTGTTGCAACCACAGGTTATTCGGGAAGCCCTGGACCTAGTGATCGAGCACGTGAATACCTACCGGATGTACGCTGGCTTTGATCAAGTAAGCGGAGAGTATTTCGGCGTGCTCAGCTATACCCTCATGGTTTTTGCGGGCTTGGTATTACTGGCGGCTCTTTTTATGGGCATCTTTCTCTACCTGACCCGGCAGACCATCATCGTGATGAGCCGCCTAATTGAATACGACCTGCGGGAAGTCATCTTCGACCACTACCAGGAACTGAGCCTCGACTTCTACAAGCGCAATAATACCGGTGATTTGATGAGCCGGATCACCGAAGACGTCAACAAAGTGCGGATGTACCTGGGCCCGGCCGTGATGTATTGTGCGAACCTGCTTTCTACCATTGCCCTGGTGGTGATATCAATGTTGGCCGTTAGCCCTACGCTTACCCTCTATACCCTCATCCCACTGCCCTTGTTGGCCATCAGCATTTACTACGTCAGCAACATCATTCACACCCGTTCCACCTTCATTCAGCAGCAGTTATCCAAATTGACGAGTGTTGCCCAGGAAGTATTTAGCGGTATCCGGGTGGTGAAGAGCTACGTGCGCGAGCAACAGCAAGTACGCTATTTTGCCGGTGAAAGCGAGCAGTATAAGAATATGAGTATGGACCTAGCTAAGATTGACGCTTGGTTTTTTCCCCTGATGGTCTTCATGGTTGGGGCAGCAACCGTCCTGACTGTTTACGTTGGTGGTTTACAGGTAGTTGCCGGGAATATCTCCGCTGGAAACATTGCCGAGTTTGTTATCTACGTCAATATGCTCACCTGGCCGGTGACGGCTATTGGTTGGATTGCCAGCATTGTCCAACAAGCCGCTGCCAGCCAGAAGCGGATCAACGAATTCTTGGATACGAAGACGAGTATCGTCGACCCCGCGCCGGAGGAGCAGGACGAACTCAAGGGAGACATCCGCTTCGAAAACGTTAGCTTCACTTACCCGGATACGGGCATCCAAGCGGTTAAAGACCTAAATTTCACCCTCAAAGCCGGAGAAAAACTGGCAATCATCGGGCGGACGGGCTCTGGCAAAACTACCGTAGCGGACTTGCTCGTAAGGATGTACGATGTCACGAGTGGCCGTATCCTAATCGACGGGAAAGATATTCGGGAGCAAGGCCTCGCAAACCTCCGGCAGCGCATCGGATTGGTACCTCAGGACGTATTCCTATTCTCTGACACCATTCATAATAATATTGCTTTTGGTGCGAGCTACGATCCTAGCCGGGAAGAAGTAGAAGAGTTTGCTAAGTATGCAGCCGTTTACGAGGACATCGCCGGTCTGACACTCGGTTTTGACACCCTGGTCGGTGAGCGAGGCGTCACCCTTTCTGGCGGCCAGAAGCAGCGGGTCAGTATTGCCCGAGCGCTGATCAAGCGCCCCGATATTGTGGTATTGGATGATTGCCTCAGTGCCGTCGACACCAATACCGAACAACAGATACTGGGTTACTTCAACGAAGCCCTGGCGGAGAAGACCGCCATCATCATTACCCACCGGATTTACGGCCACCTGAAATTCGATAAGATCATCGTGCTGGAAGAAGGGGGCATTGCCGAGGCGGGTACTCACGAGGAATTGATCGCGAATGGCGGTTATTACGCCGAGATCGTAGAGCGCCAAATGGCCGAAGAGGTGTAAGGGAGTATGTTGATTTTTTGCGTCTTTATGACACTGTTTTAGTTTGGTCTAATTCAGCTGAAAAGTCGATGATGAAAGTACGTAACCTCCTTCTCTTCCTTCTGATCTGCTCAACGGTCTCTTTCCTTAGCGCTCAAGCGAGACTGACCGCTACCTCAGATTCTGGTGGGGCTTATTCGGTTATTGCTGCGGCTAATTTTGGTATTGAAGGCCCTGACGATAGTAGCTCTGCTTGCGCGGGCAACGGCCCTGGTAACCACACCGGCTTTGGAGATCATGTGACCCAGACGGCTGATGCGGAACTAGGACAAAATGTTTTCGTCTTTCACAGTCACATCGACGAGGATAACGACCGCTGTATCGTTTTTGATCGAGCGAGGATGGAAATAAAGGGTGGCCCTTCAGGAAGAACAGATGAAGAACTGGAACACGATTACGGCGATACTACTTACTATCGCTGGCAATTTCGTTTAGCCGAAGATTTTATTGGTGCCAGCAGTTTTTGCCATCTTTTTCAAAATAAGGCTGCCGGCGGGGATGATTCTGGCTTCCCAGTACTGACTTTAACCGCCAGGGCTACCCGGCTAGAACTGCGCCAAAGTGCTGGTGACGGTAACCCGTCGGGTACTTTAGGCACTTTGGCTTCCGCTTCGCTTGATCAATTTCGCGGTAAATGGGTCGAGGTATATATGGAACAAGTGCATAGCAACAACGGTAAGCTGGTGGTCACCATTACCGACGTAACGACGGGCTTAGCTATCCTCAATTACGCGAATGAAGACGTCGATCTTTTCCGTGGAGATGCTTCCTCCAACGTAATCACCGCCCTAAATGGGGCATTTATCGGGCCTATAATACCGCCGCTGGATTGAAAGACGAGCAAGTTAGATTTGCTAATTTCTGCGCTTCCGAAAGTTCGGCTGAGGCTTGTCCCTCTGTCATTAACTTCAATAACGGTGCTCCTGCCGAAGTCACTGGTGCCTTGCCTTTATCGGGGGCTCAGTCCGTACCGACTTACATGCCCTTGCTCTGGAATGCCGTGCCAGGGGCGATGAGCTATAATGTCTATTTAGGCACGAGTCCTGCACCCACCTTGACTACCAATGTGCTAACTACTTCCTTTGCACCTGCGCTCGCGCCCAATACTACTTACTATTTCCGGATTGGTAGCCTTAATGATGCCGGTGAAACGCTGTCGGACGTTCAGCAATTCACTACCCTAACCAACCCCGATGACGGAGCTTGGGAGGTAGCTCGTGGCCACGCCCGCCCGGAGCTGGAGGCCCCTCAATTTTTTGAATTTGACACGAACCTGACGGGTGTCGAAATCGATTCTACCGGCCGCATCACCACCGAGGCTGGTAATAATGCTTACTGTTTCCTCTCCGGCCCTAAGGAGGGCAGTAACGGAAATTACCGTTGGCGCTACCGCCAGGAGGAAGGGGAAGAAGTTACCCTGGTACTCCGTTTTCGGGCTTTGCCAGACAATAACAACATTACTTACGTGGAATTTTACGGCCTCGGTTGGCGTCAGAAATTGCGCATTAACCGCTCGACCCTGAAATTTGAAAAAGCACCCGATGAACCAGAAGTGGCCTTTCCCCCAGGCTTCTGGGACGATGGTGCCTTTCATACCTTCCGGATCACCTTTGCTAATAATCCCGTAGCTGGAGCACCACTGTTAACGACGGTCTACCTAGAGGAACACGCCTTTCCCATTGGTTCCTTTCCGAGTGATGAGGAGAAAGATGGTAGTTATCTAGACATAGGCCGGGCGGGCGGTACCGATTACGGTGCCTGCTATGATTTTATCGCCCTTAACCCTACGGGCGTCTATCCTCCGGGTAGCGGCCCTGCCTCCATCCCACCTATGGACCTGAATTTGCCAGAGCCCACCGTGAGCACTGCTAATAATTGGAAAGGCCCTACTCCTACTTTGTATCCAAACCCAGTGGCTAATCGCCTCTTAATCGGCGATTTACCGACCGATCGGGAAGTAAAGTTTCGGTTAGTGACGGCTACGGGTAAGGTGGTCCGAAACGCCAAGTTACTGCGTACAAATGGTGGGATAGATGTTGCTCAACTTCCTGTAGGGGTGTATTTTCTACAGCTGTTTTCTGACGAGGGAGATAGTTTGGTTATGCGATTTGTGAAGCGGTAACTTGGCCGAGGACGTCTGAAGCCGAGTATCTAATCAAAATTGACGTACCCTAGCTCTCCCGCCGCTGTTTGCACCCGGTAAAAACGCCCAGTAGCCCCCAGGCCAGTGACCGCCTCTCCGTTGCGGAGCTGGCGGATGACCGTCCCGTCCCGCTCCGGACTAATTCGGAGGTAGTGGTTGCCACTTCGTGGTACGCTCAGGGAGGCTGCGGCTTCTCGCAACGAGTAAGAGGGGCTGGCGGGTAATGCATCGGGCCGTTGCAAGAAGGGGTAAGGGTCGATGGCCGCATTAGCGTAAATCCCGAAATGCAGGTGGGGTGGGGTGGTGCGGGCATTACCCGTATTGCCTACGGTACCAACTACATCCCCTCGCCACACCCGTTGGCCTTTATTGACGAGCTGCTCGTCAAGGTGCGCGTAGTAATAGCGCAGGTCGCGTTCCCGGTCGTAAAGCCAGACGGTTTTACCTCCTAATCCACCATTACTGACCCGGGTGATCATTCCATCCGTAAGGGCTAGTAGTTTCGTGCCTTTAGGCGCGAAAATATCGTTGCCTTCGTGTTTGCGAGCGCCACCGTCGCGAGGAGCACCCCAAAAACTCTGGATGGCCTTCTCGTCTTTATTCGCTACGGGGAAAAGGAGAACCGGCTCGGTCGTAAGCTGCACCTCAAAGCGGCTGTACTGCCAGGGCGCCGCCTGCAGGAGCAAGAGCAAGTCTTCTCCACTGAGGTCACGAGGCTCGTAGGTAAATTCTCGTTCTCCTTCTTGCCAGTAAGCGAGCGGACGTTTTCCGGCGGGGGCACGGTCCACCCGAAACAGTTCACCGAAGAGGTGAGGACTTTCATCGAGTACGCGTACCCTTAGGCGGCGACCTGCTGGGACTTGCAGTCGTAATGCCTGGGCGGAGTGAATGAGATTGTTGTCGATGTAAATCAGCTCCCGGTGCGGAAGTGCCACGCGTAGCTGGGAAGATTTAGCAACGTCGTAGGCTAAGTCCCAAATTTCGAGATCGCGTTCACCAATCTGAGCGTTCTTCTTTAGTTGTTTGCGGTAGGCGGTCCTGGGAGTGCTTGGCCCGAAGAGGCGCTGCAAGAAGACCCGCCCATCACCAATGATATCTCTACCTCCCAGGGCCGCGTAAAGGGTCAGGAGGGCGAGGATGAAGAAAATGAATAGGTAGAACTTCGACTGGGGGGAAAGACGCATAAGGGCAATAAATATCCTAAAAACTCTAGAGTTAAAGCGGGCCAGTAGCGTGATGGTTGGCAAACGAGCGCAGGAGCGTCGACCTCCGGCTCGACTCACTGGCTGAAGCCAAGAGTACTCTACTCCCGGCTAGAGTAGGCGGGGAAATACTTAGTTTATTTTGTAAACTAAGACAAAAACACTTATCTTTGTATCAAAGCAAAGTCCATGAAGTATTCCCTTACCCTATTAACAACCTTCTTATTCTTCTTACTCTTTGACCTTACGGCGCAGGATACGCTTGAGCTGGAGACTGTCGAAGTGGTAAGCAACCTCGCCTGGGCAACAAGCGCAGGTAGTGGACCAGTGGCCGGGTTACCGTCGGCTCAGCTGCGGTCCGCATACTACGGTCAAGAACCAGCACTGCTTTTTGAAAAAGAGCCATCCGTAACGGCCTTCACCGACGCCGGAAGCCCCTTTGGCTACGCTTATTTTCGCTTACGGGGTATCGACCAGACCCGTCTTAACTTCACCCTTGACGGCATTCCGCTGAATGAACCGGAAGACCAGGGTTTCTACTTTA
This sequence comes from Bacteroidota bacterium, assembly GCA_038750915.1. Classification (GTDB taxonomy): domain Bacteria; phylum Bacteroidota; class Bacteroidia; order Chitinophagales; family Saprospiraceae; genus Neolewinella. The sequence goes on along the minus strand of JBCDGT010000176.1, from coordinate 610 downwards.
ATAACTACGTAGACCTCCTCTCCAGCGTGCGGGCGGTACAACTCCAACCGGGGGTGAACGTCAGTGTCAACGGGACGGCGGCCTACGCTGGGTCCGTTCAGTTGCTCTCCCCCGCCGCCTCAGTGGAGCAAAATGGTGGAGAGGTTTCCCTGGGCTACGGGAGTTTTGGTAGTTACCGCCTTTCGGCCATGCTTCGCCGCCGGCTCAACGCAGAAGGTAGTTGGACCCTATACGCTCGCGGGAGCCGCCTGGGATCCTCCGGCTATAAAGAAAGCTCAGATCATGAAGGTACTTCTGCTTTTGCACAAGCGGCCTATGCTAAGGGCAAGCACCTCCTACAACTCACCGCTTTCGGTGGTAACCAACAAAACCAAATGGCCTGGCTGGGAGTGACGGACTCTTTACTTCGGATCAACCCACGCACTAATGCCAATAGCGAGCAGGAGCGGGATAACTTCACTACCACGCTGACCCGAGCACAGTACACGCGACTGAGTGACGGCCCACTGCAATGGTCGGCCAGTCTCTATCCTTGTTCAGCATGCACTCGCCCTCGGCGATGATCACCTTAAGACCGTCGTAGTCCGTTGACAGCGCTTCTTCCAGCGTG
>JBCDGT010000175.1:0-6763 GCA_038750915.1 Bacteroidota bacterium | reverse complement strand
TCATTCGCAACAAAAACGAACCAAAAAATGCTCGTCCTGCTCAAACTCGCTTCGCTCAGACAGTCACAGGACTTTCTCTAGCCAAGTGTTGAATTGCCGTTATTCGATGTTGCTACTTGGTGTGTTTGCCCTAAGAGAAGAGAGTAAACATTGAATATTCCATGAGTTTCACGCATCTAAACAATGACGGTAAACCAGAAATGGTCGACGTCGGCGACAAGGCCATCACGACCAGAGTCGCCGTGGCGGAATGCACCGTAGTACTAGGAGAAGCTATTATGGCCGAACTCCAAGAACGGGGTTACAATACTAAGAAAGGCTCGATTATTCAGACCGCCGTGATTGCGGGAACGATGGCGGTGAAGCAGACTTGGTCCGTGATTCCACTTTGCCACGCCATTCCGATTTCTTCGTGCAAGATCAATATTGAGGGCGCGGCCGCGGGTGCCATGACCGTTACTTGCCAGGTGCGGACCGAAGGCCGCACCGGCGTAGAAATGGAGGCCCTCCATGGTGCTTCCGTTGCCGCTCTGACCATTTACGACATGTGTAAAGCTATGAGCCACGCCATCCGCATTGAAGGTTTGCAATTGGTCAGCAAGACTGGCGGGAAAAGTGACTACGAAAAGCCAACGGAATGAGCCCAGGAGAAAACAAGCGCTACGCGCGCCAAACAATCTTAGCTGGTATCGGACAGGAGGGCCAGGAAAAGCTAGCCAACACGAAGGCGTTGGTAGTTGGCTGCGGTGGGCTCGGCGGACCGGTGGCCGCTTATTTGGCCGGAGCGGGTGTTGGTGAACTCACCCTGGTAGATGGTGACACCCCGGCAGTAAGTAATCTCCACCGGCAGGTTTTCTTCCAAACCGATAATCCAGCACCTAAGGCGGAAGCCCTCGCCAAACACTGCCGTCAACTCAACCCCTGCACCCGCGTGCGCACCCAGAAAGAGTATCTCGGACCTAATAACATCAAGGCATTAGTAACAGCCGCCGATCTCGTACTCGACTGTACTGACGACGCCCTCACCAAGCACCTCGTGAACGATGCCTGTGTGCTGCTACGCACCCCACTCGTTTACGCCGCCGCCCAGGGATTTGAAGGCTACCTAGCTCTTTTCCCTAACCAGGAAAAAGAAGGTATCCACCTGCGGGACTTATTCCCGGAACCAGATCCAAGCTTACCCGACTGTGCTACCACCGGCGTGTTGCCCACTGCCGTAGGAATTATTGCCCTGCTGCAAACCAATGCGGCGCTCTGCTACCTCCTGGGCATTGGGAATCCCCCCGTCAATACGCTGCTTACCTACGGTGCACTGAACAACCAACAACACCGGTTGAAAATTCGTAAAACCTATACCAAAACCATTGCTCCGCCCTGGACACAAACGCGTCCTTCTCGGGCCGAATTGGAAACCACCAAAAGGGACTTTTCCGAATATGCTACCGTATTTTCAATGTTGGATGAGCAGCGTGAACCCGAACTTCCTCCCAATGTGGTCCGCCTCACTAAACGTAATCCCTTGGGCCAATGCCTGGAGCAGATGGAACCAGGGAAAGATTACTTAATCTATTGCAATTCGGGTAAGTTGAGCTTAGTGCTAGCTGCCCAGATTAGGAAAGAGAATCCGGAGATTAGGGCAGTAAGCCTGCAGGGTGGCATTTAGTATTTGGTAGTTAGTAATTAGTCTTACCAAATACCAATTACCAACTACCAAATACTCCCTTCACCTTCTTGCACACCGTACACAGAACGGACTTTCCGGCATCAGCAACACCCGCTGCACGGGAATCTCCCGGCCACAGCGTTTGCACAGTCCTAGTTTAGGATCGTCAAGATTACTTTGCATTGTCTTTAGTCGATCCAGTTTTCGACGTGCCGTTCGCAGGGCGGCTTCTGCTACCGCTTTATTGTTGATGGCATCCATACGAGAAACTCGGCCGATGGCATCATCGGGGGTAACGGGAGCGGACATTTTTTCGTAGCCGGCAATTTTCTTTTCGGTAGCCGCAATTTGCTCCTGGAGCTTGGCGGCTAATTCAGCTTTGTCGATCATGACGGTACCTGAGGTATGGATTTGCGACTTCCAGGTCGCTTAGCTTAGGTTCTTTAGCGTAAGGTCGCGAAAAATGAAGACTTGAAGGTGCTACCTGTTGTTTTGTGTGAATAACAAATTGCACAAAGTGATTGGCTGCCTCCCCAGCGAAGTGGTTTGGGGAGGGCGGGGGGAGAGGTCAACTTTCGGAGCGAGAGCTCCTCACCCATCTGCAACCATGCAATTTGTTATTCATCCGTTGTTTTGGCAAGTTACTGTTAAGTCGACCTGGAGGTCCATGCTCCTTATTTAGTCACGGTATACGTCTTCTTCTCCGGCCCGACTCCCGTAATAGTCAATGACTTCCAGGCGGCGGGCAACCGCCCTCCTTTTTGTACGATGCCCTCATCGGTAAATTCAAGTCCACCAAAACCAAAGAGAACGGCCTGCAACATACCACCAGCCCCCGTGGCGAAGTAGGGGTTGGTCCCACCAGCCGTTTCAGCAAGGACGCCGAAGGGAGGTACTTCATTTGGCTGGTAGCTTTTTTCAAAAAGCTCGTAGGCCTTTCCCATTTCTCCAAGCCGGGAGTAGAGTAGAGACAAAATGGCGGAGCCCATTGCCGGGCCATCGGGAGAGAGTCGGGGCTCGTAGTAAGCGAGATCGCGACGAATATCGGCTGGTTCGCGCACGATGTCCATCGGCCAGGATAGAAGGTTCACGTCCGCTTGTTTGATCATGACGCCGTCGTAGGTCGCATTTTCTCGTGTGGTACCATCGGGAAATTTTAGGAGGGGGATGTTCTCCGCTACGTGGGCCCAATCAGGGTCGGGGGTATGGCCAACTACACTCGCCGCCTGGGTAGCAATACGTAGGGCCGTGATGGCCATCCCGTTGGTATAGGCATTGTTGTCGATGTTTTCTTCCCACTCGTTGGCGCCGATGACGTTATCGATATTGTAAGCGCCCGGCCCGGTACGATCAACCCGACTGGCGAAAAAGTCAGCCGCTGCTTTGATAACGGGATAGCCGGTGGTACGCAGCCACCCTTGATCTCCCGTTGTTTGGTAGTACTTCCACATAGCCCAGGCGACGTCGCCAGTGATGTGGTGTTGGAAAGGGCCGGTGAGGGCCCAGACCGGGGTGTCTTCACTCCCATCATCAGCGCTCTCCCAGGGGTACATAGCTCCGGCGTAGCCGTGGGCAAAAGCGTTGGTCTTAGCGGCATCTAGTCGGTCGTAGCGGTACTGCATAATACTGCGGGCCATCCCTGGCTGCATGGCCAGTAAGCCAGGGTACATCCAGATTTCCGTATCCCAGAAGACGTGGCCGTTGTAGCCCAATCCACTCAGTCCCATCGGTGAAAGGCTATAGGCCTGGCCAGAGCGAGCGAAGCTGTAAAGGTGATACAGAGTAGACCGTACCGCTACTTGGTCACGCCGGTTGCCTTCAATTTGAACGTCGGATTCCCAGAGTTCGGCCCAAGCGGCACGGTGGCGCTTAATTAGCCGGTCCATTCCTTCCAGTTTGGCGAAGATGGTCAGCCGCTCGGCTTCGTTGAGGGGGTCGGCAAAATGCTCGCTGGCCACTGTGCTGCCAACCACTCCGAAGGTATAAGTCTCACCAGCCTGTAGATCCCGGTGAAATTTAGCCAAGTGCATATTAAAATCCCAGTCTTCGTGAATAATTTCCGGCTCCGAACCGTGGGGCTCAGGCAAGAGAAAGCTGGTAGAAGCGGCTACTTTGTGAGCACCACTGGGGCTTTCGGCCGCACTGGTCAGTAGGGATAATAATACGTGCGGACGATCAACCTGATTGAAAGTATTCCGCACGTCACGCAGGTGGTTCGGCGCTTCAATGACGGACATCGGCGTGATACGCACTGCTTTTTTAGCCGTTAATTGCACCTGCGCCAGCGCCGTAAAGGGAAGATGCCGCAAGGACATCAACGTATGCTTCACCACAAGCTCTTCGCCGACATCAAAAGTCGTTACCAGTTCCGCAGTTTGCATATTCAGCTCCTGCTGGAAGTTACTGATGCTCTGGGCGCTAACCCGCCGGCCGTCCACGTCCAAATTGAGGTTCAGGTGATTGAACGTCTTGAGGATATTAGACACCCGGCCGCGTTGGTAATTATCAAAAACGCCATTCAGAACGACATCCTGAACTTTCATCGGTTCAGGGCTGCTAACCAGGCCTACCATGCCATTGGCGACGGTAATACCATAATAATTATCGGGGTCAATATCGGTGGCGGTAATCGTCCACTGGGCGCGCACGCAGGTGCAGCATACTCCGAAGAGGAGCAAGGAAAATAGAAATCGCATGATCAGTATTACTACTACTTAATAAAATGGGTATGCACCCGCTAAACTAAGCATTATCGTAGCAAAAACCGCAACCCTAACTGTCCGCCTACCAACTTTGGCCGTTGCTTCAGATCAAGCGACGAAGACCAATTACTAAACGCAGCTTCTCCCCCTACTTTGGCCAGTAAAGAAATGGAAGAAGTAATGCGATAATCATAGACTGCTTCTAAGCGACCACTCCACCGCAGGTTATTCCCAAACTGTGGTACCTCACTTAGCTCACGGACTTCATTCGTCCCAGTAAGCGATCTGCCTTCCCGGGTGACTACGAGACCTAGTCGTGGTCCGATAGCCAGGCTAAGGGCGTGCTTTTTGGAAGCCCAACGATAAGCGATCAACAACGGTATACCTATTTCTGTGACGACATTATCGTTACCGAATCTTCGGATTACCGTACCGGGGACCGTATCAGTAAATACGGTTCGCTCCTCACCCGTGGTCAGGTTTCTAAAAATAGTATCGATGGTTCCTGGCCGGTAGAGGCGTGCATCTGGGTCTACGTTTTCGAAGGCCGTCCGGAAACGATAGTTCCGTAGGTCGATGCCAGTACTTAAAAACCAGTTTTGGGTGAGAGGCCGCTCGTAGCGAAGACTAAGGGAGGGGGAAAAGTCATTCCGCTCTGCTGCTAGCCAGGGGGCATCACCAGCATACCCAGACTGGAAGGCACCGCCACCTAGGGTAATCGCCAGCGAAGCTTCTCCTTTTGGCTTTACGGGAAAAGGTAAGTTCCGAGCTTGTACTTCGGGCAATTGATCCAATTGGTCAAGCATTGGAATCCCTCCGCCGGGAAGTTGCGTAACCACAACCGCCGCCTTACGGGAAAAATCGATAGTTACTTCAGGTTGCGCTAACTCAGGAGCTAAACTTGGCGCCAAATTCTCCTCGGTAGTAGAGGATACTTCCTCAGTCCACACCGTTTTGCCAACCTCTACTACCTGTAGTAGGGCTTTCTCTTGCCCAATACCTTTAGTAAGCGTAGTAGCAGGTAATTGCTCTTTTACTGGATTTTTGAGCGGGATAGTGGCTTCTATCAGCTTTTCTTCGGCAGTAGTGGCCCCCTTGGCAATAACGGTAGGCTGTTCTTCGCTTACCGGGTTATGATCTTCCTCAGCGGGCCACAACAAAAAGGCACCAGCCAGTAGGACTGCGATTCCACCGAACCACCACCAGAAGGCCGCTCTCCTTTTACGAGGTTCTTCTTCGGGAGGCTCCGGCAGGAGGATTCGACGAGCCATATTTTCCCATTCTAGCTCGGGGTTACTGGCTGGTGTGGGCAGGTCGTGAAAGCGCTCTCCGAGCGCGCCTCTTTCTTCAGCGGTACTCATTGGCTACTTGTTTTTTTTTAGTTCCTTGTAGGTGGTGGCGTAGGCGTTCTCTAGCTCGGGCATACTGAGAACGAGAAGCAGAAGGGGTAATTCCTAGGAGATCGGCAATTTCTCGATGCCGGTACCCATCGACGGCATAAAGGTTAAAAACGGTACGAAATCCGGTAGGTAGGGCGGCAAAAGCCACAAACAATTCATCCGTCGGTACTGCTTCTAATTCAAGTGTAGCGGTCGGCGATTTTTCTGGTAAAACGGCCACTAAGGACGTGAAGCGAAGTTTTTCGCGTTTGCGTTGAAAATCTACTGTCTTCCGTACGGCTATCGTCCTGAACCAGGTAGAGAATTGGCCTTTCTGGGCGTCAAAAGTGGCTAGCTTGGTAAAAACTTCGGTAAAGATATCCTGTACGACATCCGCCTGGTACCGCGACGCGACGCCGTAGCGTCGGGTCACGGTCAGGGCGTAGGGCAGGAATTGTTCATAAAGCTGGCGCTGAGCGAGTCGGTCATCCAACAAACAATTCTCAATGACTAGCGAGAGGTCCATTATTTCTTAGTCAGTCCCCCTACGTATTTAAGGACAGCTTATCAAATCCACCTTAAAGCTAATTTCATATACGCCAAGACTAATGTAATAATCACAAAGTACACTAGCACCGGTTGTGTCAGGATTCGGTTTGTACAACTCAGCGGTAAGTGTTCCGGAAACGAAACTTTCCGTTTGTTGGGTAAGGTTAAGAACTGGTGGCGTCTCTCCGCAACCACGAACACTAAAAACCATTTCTTCTTCTATACCTTCCACTCCATTACCCCAAGCCCGCAGGAGTTCTAGATTTGGTGAGGTATCAAAGGCCAGGAAAAGTCCCTCCTTATCCTGTGACAGCCGGATCGTACCATTTCTTTGGCACTCAAGGAATTCTTCTTCCGAGGTCCCTAAGGCAATGAATCCACTTTCGTTTGTTATGCCCCTTCCAACTTGACCGGCAGATTTACCTTGTGGGGAACGGAATTCAATATAGTTTTCGGGAACCTCATCAATG
>JBCDGT010000174.1:0-6778 GCA_038750915.1 Bacteroidota bacterium | reverse complement strand
GTATGGCGTTACTGATCGACTTGCCTTCGACCCCGGCCAACGGGTGAATTCCTTCGCCCACGTTAATCACACCGAAGCCGCGCCCCGTATTGGCGTTTTGCTCTGTATCAACGGCGCGGGTATTCTGCACCGCTGGGTGAAAAACCTAATTGGGGAAGATGTCAGCTACGGGACGATGGAGGAATGGGCGGCCAGTGTTCCCGTTGGCAGCGACGGACTTCATTTTTTACCTTTCGGCAACGGCCCCGAACGAATGCTCGGAAACCGCAATGTCGGGGCTCATTTATTGGGGCTTGACCTCAACCGCCACGATAAAAAATACTTGGTTCGCGCTGGCCTGGAGGGCATTGCCTTCGCCTTCGTCTACGGCATGCGGGTGATGCAAGATTTAGGCGTTGACCTCAGTACCATCCGCGTTGGTAACGACAACCTTTTCCAGAGCGCCGTCTTCACTAATACAATTGCTTCCCTGACCGGGGCTACCATTGAAGTGCACAATACTACGGGTGCCGTCGGTGCCGCTCTTGCCGCCGGCGTAGCGGTGGATTTAGCGCCCGATCTTGGCACCGCCCTAAGTTGTCAGGAGATACTTGCCTCGATCCAACCAGGAGAGGAAATGGAGGATGTAGAAAAAGCCTACGGTCGCTGGTTGGCAAGTTTGGAAAAGCAACTGAAAGCTTAGCGCAATTGGTATATTTGTGGTCTATTGAACGACACCTCCTTATGGCCACACTTTCCACCGCCCAAGAGCTTCTACTACCCCTGATCGAACCGGGAAAAGCCATGCCCTGGTTGACTACGAAGCTTTTAAAACTGCGTACGGAGCTTAGGCCCCGAGACTTTTACCTTGCTTTCAGCGCCGCTTCACGTTTTGTACCACAAACGGTGGTAAAGCCCGTTGGTTCCTTATTACGGGACATTGAGGCAAGCTATCCTAATTTTTCAGCAACGGAGTGGACCCAAGACCAGCTCGCCCGAATCATCCTGATGTGCGCATTGCCAGAAGATCGTAACCAAGCCATCCTGGATGATCTCTTCGCTACGGCCGATTACCGTGAACTCGTAGCACTTTACAAAGGACTTTACTGGTTGCCCAACGCCGCTGATTTCGTGGGCAGGGCCCGCGAAGGTTCGCGGACGAATATGACCGGTGTTTTCGATGCCTTGGCCCTGGATAACCCCTTTCCCGCTGCCTACCTGCCGGAAGACGCTTGGAACCAATTGGTACTGAAAGGGATGTTCATGAGCCGGCCCATGTATCGTTTCTACCGAATTGAAGACCGTAAAAATCCTACTCTGGCAGCGATCTTCTTGGATTACGCCGAAGAACGCTGGTCGGCACACCGGGCGGTTAGCCCGGAGTTATGGCGCTTTGTGGATGGTTATGTGGCAGACCGCTTTATGCCAGGGCTAATCAAAACGGCCACGGAAGGGGAACCTTTGGAGCGCCAAGCTGCGCTCAGGGTACTGATAAACTCCGACTTTCCTGCAGCCCAAGCGTGGGTACGCTCGCAAAATGTTACCACCGAAACCCTTCCTGATTGGGATACTATTGGGCGGGAGAATGAAGTATGGGATTAAAGGTGCATGCGTTTTGATGATCTAAAAATTACCGCAATATTTTAGCGACCTTTACCCTAAACACAACCCCAAAGAATTATGCGTTTCATTGACCCTCACGTACACATGGTCTCCCGTACTACGGATGACTACGAAGCCATGCGCGCCGCTGGTATTGTTGCCCTCATCGAACCAGCTTTTTGGCTGGGGCAACCCCGAACGGAAGTAGGTTCGTTTAAGGATTACTACAGTACGTTGGTAGGTTGGGAACGTTTCCGTTCTTCTCAATTTGGTATTCGGCATTACTGCACGATTGGTTTAAACTCCAAGGAAGCGAATAACGAACCTCTAGCGGAAGCCGTTATGGAACTACTACCGCTTTTTGCAGCGAAAGAAGGGGTGGTCGCGATAGGAGAAATAGGCTACGACGATCAAACGCCCGCAGAGGATAAATACTTCCGTCAGCAAATTGAACTGGCCAAAGAACTCGACTTGCCCATCCTAATTCACACCCCACACCGTGACAAAAAAAACGGTACCTACCGAAGCATGGATGTGCTCGAAGAACACGGCTGTGACCCCACCAAGGTGATCATTGACCACTGCAATGAAGAGACTGCCGAAGAAGTTCTTAACCGCGGCTACTGGACGGCCTTTACGATCTATCCCGGAACTAAAATGGGGAACGAGCGTATGGTGGAATTGGTAAAGCACTATGGTCCGGAACGGATCATTGTTGACAGTTCCGCAGACTGGGGCATCAGCGACCCTTTATCCGTGCCGAAGACGGCGGCCCTAATGTTGGAGCGTGGTGTCCCGTTAGAACACGTGGAGCTTACCACTTACGGCAATGCTTACAAGGCCTACAGCCAAAGCGGGCAGATGAAAGAAGAGCACTGGGAAGACGCTCCCGAGATCGACCGTAGCCAACTCTTCAGCGGGAACAGCATCCTGCGTGGTGGTCGTGCGGGGGAAGGATTGACAGATAATATTATTGAGAACTAGGGCCATGAATATCCCTCCCTTTCTCCGCCTAATGCGGCCCGCTAATATTGTTACTGCCTTGGCGGATATCCTGGCAGGTGGCGCCGTAGCGGGTGCCTGGGCCTTAGGCGGAAGTTTTGATAACGGACTATTTTGGCTGTTACTATCCACCGTAGGCTTGTACGGTGGTGGGGTGGTGTTTAATGATGTATTTGATGTAGAGTTGGACCGGGAGGAGCGGCCCGAACGACCACTGCCGAGTGGGCAGATCACTTTGGCCGCAGCCATCTTAGGCGGTGGCTTGTTATTGTGGATGGGTGTAGTGGCTGCGGGAATCGTTTCGGGCATTTCTGCCTTGATTGCCCTAGTGGTGGCAATGTTGGCCCTAGGCTATGACAGGTACGGCAAGCACCATAAAATCTACGGTCCCTTAATGATGGGGTTTTGTCGCGGAGGTAACTTGCTATTGGGCATGAGCATTGCTGCTGTTGCCCTAGTTGAATACTGGTTCTTGGCTTTTATTCCCGTACTTTTCATTGCTGATATTACCCTGACGAGCCAAGGAGAGGTGACTGGACAGAACCGGCCTGCTTTGCGGTTGGCGATGGGTTTAGATGCCCTGGTGGCGGTTATCCTTGTGCTGGTTTCCTTTCTTGCTCCCCAAGGCCTAGTCCCTGCTTTACCCTTCATTTTACTGTGGTGGTGGATGAATACGGCAGCCAAGTGGAAGGCCATCAGTAATAACCAGCCGGCCCTAATCATGAAGGCGGTGAAAATGGGGGTGCTTTCCCTGATTCCGCTTAACGCTGCTTTAGTCGCCGGCTTTGCGGGCTGGCCGAGTGCCATCATTGTATTGTCATTATTACCGCTCTCATTGGGCTTAGCGCGGGTTTTCTCGGTAACTTGAGGAGTTAGTATTTGTTTATGGTCTTTCCTTACTCTTTCTCAGCTCCCCAAGCGTGAACTAAACACTGGACAATGACACTCGACCAAACTATTAGTCTACCAATGATCCATCAACAGTTTAGTGTTGATTATAACTACCGGGTGTGTTTTACTAAGACGCTATTTTCGTTGGATAATCCACTGTTTCGGGAGGTCCTCCAGGAGGATGGCAACGATAAGGTGCGCAAGCTTCTTTTCGTTATTGACAGTGAAGTGTATCGCCTGCACCCACGATTGGTAACGGATATTGCTACCTACTGCGCTGCTTATCCACTAGAGATGCGGTTAGCGGGGGAACCGCTGGTTATGGTAGGAGGAGAAGCTTGTAAAAACGATTTTAGTCTTGTTCACGAGATCATTGAAGCCGTAGAGCAACGGAAAATTGACCGCCATGCCTACGTCATCGCTATTGGCGGCGGAGCCATTCTGGATATGGTGGGGTTCGCGGCCGCTATTGCCCACCGGGGAATTCGACACCTGCGGGTACCGACTACCGTACTATCGCAAAATGATTCCGGGGTAGGGGTGAAAAACAGTATCAACTACTTCGGTAAGAAGAACTTCTTGGGCACCTTCGTGCCACCCGATGCTGTGCTGAACGACAGTCATTTCCTGCTTACCCTGGAAGATCGGGACTGGCGCTCCGGCATCTCCGAGGCCATTAAGGTGGCCTTAATTCGGGAAGTGGACTTTTTTGCTTGGATCGAAGCACATACCGAAGCCCCCCGTCAGCGGCACTTACCCACGATGGAGACCCTCATTTACCGCTGCGCCGAGCACCACATGCAGCACATCGCTACCGAGGGAGATCCTTTCGAAAAGGGCAGCTCCCGCCCTCTCGATTTCGGTCACTGGGCGGCTCATAAACTAGAGCAACTGACCGATTACTCGGTACGGCAAGGAGAAGCCGTAGCTATGGGGATAGCACTTGACGTAGCCTATTCCCACCAACTGGGCTTGCTGGTTAAAGAAGACGTATACCGGGTAGTTGCCGTTATTAAAGCGCTGGGTTTTTCCGTTACCCACCCTGCTCTTTTCAACGCTGATGGCACCCGCCTCCGGGCCCAAATATGGGATGGACTAGAAGAATTTCGGGAGCACCTTGGTGGGGAATTGACCATTATGTTGCTTGACGAACTTGGTCACGGGGTGGAAGTACACAATATGGAACGGGCGCTGCTAGATCGCGCTTTACTGAGCCTATTGGATGCCTAAGTCACTGACAATATGCGTATTATCAACAATGGCCACCTTTGTTACTGCACCAATATTCACCCAGGAGAAAGCTGGCCGGAAGTGCTGGAGAGCCTAGAGTACGCCCTGCGGGTAAAAGCGAAAATTAGCCCGGATGCTCCGTTTGGTATTGGTCTGCGTTTGTCGGCGCAAGCCGCAGAGCAATTAGGAGAAGGGGGCGCATTGCGCAGGTTCAAGGAATGGTTGACGAGCCATGATTGTTATGTATTTACCATGAACGGCTTTCCTTACGGCGGCTTCCACGGCCAGGTCGTGAAGGATCAGGTGCACGCTCCGGACTGGACTACTCCGGAACGACTAGACTACACCAGGCAATTGTTTAATCAATTGGCTTATCTACTGCCAGAAGGTATGGATGGGGGTGTTTCTACCTCGCCCATTTCCTACCGTCTTTGGCATAAGACACCAGCGGAGTTGGAAGCTGTACTGCACACCGGAGCCCGGCAAATGGCAAAGCTAGTCGCCCACTTGGCCCAACTAAAAAAGAAGACGGGTAAACAACTCCACCTCGACGTAGAGCCAGAACCGGACGGTGTACTCGAAAACAGTCGGGAGTTCCTGACATTTTTCGATGATTACCTGCTCACTACGGGCGTGGAAACCCTGCAAGATGTATTGGCCTGTGATGCGGCCACGGCAGCGGATGCCCTGCGGCAGCACCTGCAACTTTGCTACGATGTCTGCCACTTTGCCGTAGCCTATGAGGAGCACGCTGAGGTGCTTCGTAGTTTGACCGACCGGGGCATTAAGGTGGGGAAAATCCAGATCAGTGCTGCGGTGAAGACTTTACTCGGAAATCCAGCTGCACGGGGAATCATCCGTGAACGCTTGCAGCCTTACCACGAATCCACCTACCTTCACCAAACGGCCTACCGAAAAAGGGACGGGACTGTGGAGCAATTTCCCGACCTTGATGTTGCCCTGGGGGAGCTGAATAATCCTAGCTACGAAGAACTGCGAACCCATTTCCACGTACCTATTTTTACGGAAGAATACGGGGCACTACAATCTACACGCTCCGACATTGAGACGGTACTCCGATTGTGGCAAGAGCAGCCATTTAGCCCCCACTTGGAGGTAGAAACCTATACTTGGGACGTACTACCGGATAACAACCAATTAGAACTTACTGAGTCTATCTACCGCGAGTTAATCTGGGTAGTAGAGACGCTACATAAAACCGATTAGCCGTGAAATCAACAGCTATCATTAACGTGGTGGGTTTACATGCTGACCTGATCGGAACCCATACACCCTTTTTGTCCGCCTGGGCAGCGGAGCGGAAGATGGCCATTGTCGAACCCGTAGTGCCGGCAGTTACCTGTACGGCTCAATCAACCTACCTGACGGGTAAACTGCCGTCGGAGCACGGCATTGTTGCCAACGGCTGGCTTTTTCGCGATGAGCAGGAGATCAAGCTCTGGCGGCAATCCAACCACCTTGTACAAGCACCGAAGCTTTGGGAGGTGGCGCGGGAGCGCCACCCGGGCTTTACTTGCGCCAATATGTTCTGGTGGTATAATATGTACTCTAGTGTAGATTACTGCGTAACCCCAAGGCCGCAGTACTTGGCCGATGGCCGCAAATTACCTGACTGCTACGCTTACCCACTCGAACTGCGGCATCGTTTGCAAAAGGAATTAGGGCAGTTCCCTCTTTTCTCTTTCTGGGGGCCAAAAACGGATATTTCTAGTAGTCAGTGGATTGCCGATGCGGCCAAGAAGGTATACGAGTGGCACCAGCCTACGATGTCGCTGGTGTATCTACCGCACCTAGACTATAATTTACAGCGTCACGGTAGCCAGCACCCTTCTATTGCTGAGGATTTGCGGCAGATTGATGCTTTACTAAAAGACTTGGTGAGTTTTTACGAGGGTAGGGGAGTTGAAGTTACAATCCTCTCTGGTTATGGGATTACGGATGTCGATCGGCCAATCCATTTAAACCGTTTATTTCGGGAACACGGGCTGATCAACGTACGTCTGGAACGGGGTACAGAGTTGCTAGACGTCGGTACCAGCCGGGCGGTGGCCAT
>JBCDGT010000173.1:0-6783 GCA_038750915.1 Bacteroidota bacterium | reverse complement strand
GTCAATCAATAACCAGCCGGGGGTTGGGTGATTAGTCAGTACGCGGATATCGTGGTACCGAATCGGGCTGCTTTTACCGGCCTTGTTGACTAAGCGAAATTGGTAGTTGAAACCGTCTTGGGCAAAGATGAAGCGCAGCTCGGGAGCGAAAGCTTCCGGCGCAAAAGTGGCCAGATAATCTTGTGGTGCTTTCCGGGTATTCATCCCTATGGCAACGGCCCAATTTTGCTCCTGACAGAGAGAAAGTATTTCGGCCGAACGATGGTGAATATGCCGAATAACTTGCTCCTTATCCTTGTTTTTTTCGCTTAATAAGCCCGCCAGGGTAGGCACTTTTTTGGCGCCTTTACGGAAAGCTTCCGCAAGATTTTTTTGCCTCAGGCTGTCAACGAGGTGGAGCGCTCTTTTTAGCGGCGGGGTAAGTGCAATGTCGTAGATGCCGAGTCCGCTTGCCTTTGCCGTATGGTGGACGTGGACCAAGCGGCCAGCCTGGTTACGACCGACGACGTAAGCTTTGGGGAGGAAAATACCGGTACGGAATTCTTCGAAATTAAAAAGTAGCTCGGGGGTATTGGGCAAGGGCGGTGAAAGTTTGGTCGCTTGGGCGGAAGTCGGCAAAGGTAATTGGGCAAAGGCGAAAAAGAAAAAGTCGGTCCGTATTACGGACAACTATCCGCGGCTTCATGCGCTTATTGAGGTTAGCGTGCTGCCCGGGCTACTGGCAAGGATGGTTTTCGCATACGAAAATGATATCCGGCAAATACAATTATCGCTCCAACTTTTTTAAATACGCTCCTATTTCCCTTAGCCTCCACATATTATTTGGCCTGCTGGGTATTGTACTACCCGCCCTACTTTTCGGCACTAGTTATCGCCGAAGGCAGGAAAAGCGGGTGGCCTACTGGTCGGAGGAAATGAAAATCCGGCTTTATTACGGAAACGGACTTTTGCTCTGGGGACTAGCGGCCCTGGTTTTAGCTATTTGGTACCTGACCGACCATTCTTTCACGGAACTTGGCCTAGGGTGGGGAGAAGCGCCCTACGATTTAACGGCGGTTCTGGTATTAGCTTGCTTTGCGCTACTTTATCTCTTTGATATATACCGGGAGATTGGAAATAAGGATCGACAGGAAGAAAGTCGCAGCGACTTTGCCAAGCTAGGATTCCTGCCGGCAAGTGCCAAACAATTTCTCCACTTCATCTTTCTAGCGGTGGCTGCCGGTATTTGTGAGGAGATTATCTACCGTGGCTTCATGGTAACTTATTTGCTAGAGATCTTAGGAACCAGCCCCTTAGCCACCTTAGGTGTTCTGGGTGTTCCTGCCATTGCTTTTGGCCTTGGCCATTTTTACCAGGGCGGACAAGCAGTGCTGAAGATCATCATCATGGCCATCTTATTTGGCTTTTTCTTTTGGCGCACTAATACCCTCTGGCCCTTGATGCTTTTACACACTGCCATTGATATTTTCGGCGGGGTGATGAGTTGGTGGCTGTTAAGTAAGGAGCTAGGGAGCTAGGAGCTGGGAACTAGACGGCCTTCGGCCTACTAGGAGCACGCAGTGCGTTCTAGCTCCTAGCCCCCTAATCCTCCGTTACTAAGCTTCCCCACCAATCGGCGTTTGGCTCCCAATCTGGCAAAAACATCGCCTGTCTCTGCGCTTCTAGCTGCTCGCGTTTTTTGGTACGCATCCTGTCGGCCCAGGCCTGGGCTTTTGTTGGATCTAAATCAGGATCAGGGGTAGGGTAGGCTGCATTTACCGACTGTAACCAATCGAGAAGGGTTTTTCTCATACTTGCGGTCCGGTCAGGGTTTTGTTGACTCAGGTCTTTTTGTTCTCCGGGGTCTTCGCTAAGGTGATAAAGTTCATCGTGGCCGTCTTCCCAATAATGGATGAGTTTCCAATCGCCCTGGCGGATGATGGAACTGGGGTCGCCACCCTGATTGCCGTAGTGTGGGTAATGCCAGAATAAGGGCCGGGTAGGGAGTGCGCTTCCGCTAAGCACTGGGCTAACATCAATCCCATCGAGTTCTTGGGTAAAGGCAGGGGAAATACCCGCTAGGGCAGTCAATGTGGGCAATAAATCGGCACCAGTTACCGGGCTTGCGTTAGTTTGCCCAATGGGAATACCAGGACCTTTGAGGAAAAGCGGCTCGCGAATGCCCCCTTCCCACTGATAGCCTTTGCCGCCTCGGAGCGGTAAATTGCTAGTGGCGTAGGCGTCTCCAGAGGCTACGCCGCCATTATCGGAGGTGAAAACAACGATGGTGTTTTCCGCTAAGCCAAGGCTGTCGAGTGCCTTTAGTACAATGCCTACCGCAAGGTCCAGCTGTTCTACTAAGCCGGCGTAAACGGGGTGGTCTTGTTCGGTACGGATAGGAAGACGGCGCTCCATCGTGAAAGCCGTGGCGGGAGGATGCGTTGTTACGGCTTTTTGTCGATACTTTTCCCAGCGCTGCTTTGTCGTCTCTAAGGGGGCGTGTACGGCGTAGAAACTGAGCATGGCGAAGAAAGGCGATTTAGAGTGCTCCTGGAGGAAGTCTGCCGTTTCCCGGGCCAGGCGAAGGCTGAGGTTTTCTCCTGGTTGACGGTTGTGTAGTTTCGGATTTTTGTATGGATCAAAAAAGCCACCAATGGGGCTTCCTTTGTCCCAACCTGCGACGTTTTGCTCGAAGCCATGATCTTCCGGATTACTTCCCGTTCCTCCCAAGTGCCACTTGCCAGCAAAAAAGGTGCGGTAACCGTTGGCCCGAAAGGCTTCAGGAAGGGTGGTGGCAGAAGCGGAAAGGGCCCGTTGGTATTCGGGGGGAAGGTGGGTCGTGTGTCGCTGCTTGGTCCGCCACCTTGCACCCGCGGCCGCGCCAATCCAATCGGTAATACCGTGGCGAGCCGTAAACTGGCCCAGCATAATACTGGCCCGTGAAGGGCTACAGACCCTACTGCCCGCATAGGCTTGGGTGAAGGCGGTGCCCTGGGCCGCCAGGCTATCTAAATGAGGGGTCTCATAAAAAGAGGAACCAGTCACTCCAAGATCGTGGTAGCCAAGGTCATCGGCCAAGATCAGTAGTACATTGGGTTTGTTTGCTTGGCCATCAGTGGGTATTGATGGTTGGCCACACGTAGTAAGGAGAAATGGAAGCGAAAAACAAAATAGACGGATAGCAGTGACGAACATTTTGACGGTTTTGAATCTTTCAATGATACTACGGTTTTCGCAATCAGGCGACATAAAACTTGATTGGCTACTCCTGCCGTATTTTTGAACTCTCATGTTGAAGTACCTTAGTACCTAGCGACCTAAGTAAAACCAATACTTTTTTAACTACTTAGATCGGTCTTCTTGTCAGAAAGGTAGAGAAAACTGAACTATCATCATCCTGGGATCTAATTGTTTTTGAAATAGTGTTATCGTGAAGAAAATCATGCTACTGCTGGCCTTTGCCAGTTTGTCCACTTTAATGAGGGCACAAACCACGCTTCTGCTTAGCCAAATCGAGTCTCCCTTAAGCCACGATTATTTGGACGACCACTTTGATCGCTATAAAATTGTAGCCTTAGACTTGGCCGCTTGGGGCGCCGCCACTGATGTATCAGACGGAAAACCCCTTACCGTGCAGCTTGAAGGATTAAGTGGAAAGCTAGACTTTAGCCTGCAGCGTTGGGATTTTCGGGCGGCTAATTATCAGCGACCGGGGCGGAGTGCTTCGCCAAAAGGTAAGAGCGCTCAGTGGATAGGTCGCGCAAAGTCTGGTGGGCGAGCCACTTTTACCATCGACCCAAACTTCATCCTTGGCCAGTGGCATGCAAACGGAGAAACCTTTCATCTGGAGCCACTTTGGCGCTTACAACCAGATGCAGCACGAAATCTGCACGTACTCTACCGAACAAAGGACATGGTAGCATCGGAAGAGGAGCGCTGTCTTTCGGTAGATCTGCCGAGTACTGTACGGGGCAATGTAGTAGAGGGCGCGGCCGCAGGTGCAAGGAACAAACAAGTTGGTATGTGCCTCACCGTAGACTTGGCCCTCGCTTCTGATTTCGAGTTGTTTCAGCAAATTGGAAGTGTTAGCACGGTAGAAAACTTCATGCTGGGAGTATTGATGAATACCCAAACCGACTACGACGATGCCTTTGATGATGAGCTTTCCTTCAGTGTAGTGGCCACCTACATTGCTACTTCCGAAGCAACCGACCCTTGGTCGAATACCACCCTGGCGGCCGATAATGACGACCCCGATGCGGGCATCCTCCCGGACTTTGCAGATTGGGGCGATGCGGGTAATTTTGGGGTGGACTTTGACGTAGCCAGTTTATGGACGGGCCGTGATCTGGACGGGACAACTGTCGGTGTTGCTTACCGATCAGGACTCTGTAGCTCCGGTGGTAGGTATAATGTTTTGCAAAATTTCACTACTTCTGCGACCTTTTTAAGGGTACTATGGTCGCACGAATTAGGGCATAATTTTTCCGCAGTTCACGATGTAACTACGGGTTTTATCATGTCTCCCTCAGTTAATAGTACTTCAATGTGGAGCCCCATTTCGATTAATACGGTCAATAACTTTTATTCAGGCTTGAGCTGCCTTGACGTATGCCCACCAGAAGACCCACCAACGGCGGCATTTTTAGCGCCGTACCAGCAGGTTTTCGAGGGCAGCCAAATTCCCTTTTTCGACCAGAGCACTGGCTCTATAGATGACCTAGAGTGGAGCTTCCCTGGAGGTAATCCAACCTCCTCTACCGAGCAGTACCCAGTAGTAGAATACCCGAATCCCGGGAGGTACCAAGCTTCTCTCACCGTTAGCAATGCCTTTGGTGCTACCACGAGCCAGGTACTGATCAACGTGACGAATGACGAGACAAACCCTAAAGTGTTCCTGTTCGAAAATTTTGAAACTGGTTTTGGGAACCTCACTGTACAAAACCTTGATCGCGGCAATACCTGGGGATTGGGTCAACCAATTGGAAACCTTGGTTTGCAGGCGGCTTTTGTCAATAATTATGATAATAACGTGCCCGGAGAGCCAGACCGTCTGCAACTCCCCGTACAAGACCTAACCATGTTCGTTTCTCCTACCCTCGAGTTGGAATATGCCTACCGACGCTTTAATGCCAACTTTAAGGACCAGTTGATCATAAGGGCCAGCACCAATGGAAGGGACTTCCAGGAGGTCTTCATTGGGGACGAAGACGGAAGCCAAAACTTTGCTACCGGGCCTGATGAAGAAGCGAGATTCTTTCCCGAATCGGCCGCCGATTGGTGTTTTGAAGGTCCTGGGTGCCTTAGCGTCGATCTTTCTGACTACGCTGGGTTCGGTACCGTCTATCTTGAAATTGAAAACCGTAACGGATGGGGGAACCTAATGTGGATCGATAATGTAGCCTTACTTGCCCAGCCGATCTTCGTATTACCCGTAGAGTGGCTCTCCTTTTCCGCGGTAGCGAATGGTAAAACGGCGGCCTTGTCTTGGGAGGTGGTCCAGGATGAAGCCCACCTCGGTTTCCAGGTAGAGCGCTCCGAAGATGGTGCTGCCTGGAAAGATATGGACTGGGTGCCAGCCCGGGAAACGATCGGAGAAATTGCCTACACATCTGTTGATCCAACGGTGCGTTCCGGCCAGACCTACTTCTACCGTTTACGCCAAGAGGATGCTGACGGCCGGTTTTCGTATTCCGCCATCCGGGAAGTCCGCCTGGCGGGGGAGCCATCCGCTGCTATATTTCCCAACCCCGCTCAAGAAAGTGTGTGGATACAATCTTCCTTTGCCCGCGGTCAGTATGAGTTACTCGACCTTAAAGGGGCCGTCCTTCAGCGGGGCCAATTACAAGAAGGGGCTAGACAGGTCTCCCTCTTTGGAGTCCCGGCTGGCGTTTATTTGGTGCGTATTCTAGCTGCGGCCAAAAACGAAGTAGAGGTAAGGCGCTTAGTGCGGCAGTAAGGAAATCCTGCTGTGCGCTTATCTTGGCTGTTCCTTCACCCGCTACACCTATGCTGAATCTCTCTCGTTTTTCTGCGGTTGCCGCTAAATACCCAGTTATTTTTTTCGATAGCTATGGGGTGCTCCGTAATCATCGTGGCCTGATTCCCGGCGTAGTAGAGTGTGTAGAAGGCTTGCGTGCTGCCGGCAAGCACATCAGAGTACTCACAAACAATGCTGCTCGGTCTCCCCAAGCGGCTTCGCTGCGGATGAAGCATTATGGCCTGAACGGTATTCCTGGGGAAGAGATTATAACTAGCGGAGCAACTACCCGCCATTTTCTGGAGCAGAAAGTTAGAAATGGCAAGGTGGCTTACCTCGGTACGGAAGCTTCCGCCGAGTACATCATTAGTGCAGGCCTGGAAGCGGTACCCATTGCAAAAGTTGATTTTGACCGCTTAGAAGAAATTAAAGGGGTAGCTTTTCTCGATGATGAAGGATATGACCTCAACCGAGACGTTAATCTAGTCATCAACTTACTGCGACGTTGCCAGGTGCCAGTAGTTGTAGCGAATACCGATTTACTGTATCCGGTTACGGCCAATGACGTAGCCTTAGCCACCGGTAGTATTGCGCGTTTGGCAGAATACGTCCTTGGACGCCGCTTCGTTAAGTTTGGCAAGCCGGCCAGCCAGATGTTCCAAATGGGCTTGGACAGCGTCGTACCATTTATGCCCGAAGTTAGCCCGGGAGATATCCTAATGGTTGGTGACACCCTGCATACCGATATCCTGGGTGGAAACACCTACGGCTTGGCCACGGCCCTAGTCCTTAGTGGGAATACGAGCCCGGAAAGTGCCGAGACG
>JBCDGT010000172.1:0-6785 GCA_038750915.1 Bacteroidota bacterium | reverse complement strand
GGAAATCATGCTTAAAAAGGTTTTACTGTTGTTTTAAACCACAACGTACTAAGTAAGGATGATGGTTGAATGGCCTATTCGACTAACGGTAAGGGAGGGCCGATGAATGGGGGAGTAAGGAATGAGGAATTGACGAGTTGCTCGGGACATAGGATGAGCGGAGGCACCTCCGCTGTCGGGCCCAAACTAACAATAAAAAGGCCATCATTACTACCTACTATAAAGGCTATCCATTTGTCTTTGCGCGACCGCAGGTGCTTGCAGGGCTCTGCAAAAGGGAGCAAGCTAAGCTAGGTAAAAGGCCGTACCTTGCCACCAACGGAATAGTCCAGCTAATTGGAAGGTTTTCCGCTTTAATTTAAACATCCCAATGTTACCCTTACCGAACGATTTAGTTTTTTTTGATCTCGAAGCTACTGGCCTAAACATTGTCCAGGACCGGATTGTCCAGATTGCCATGGTAAAACTCTTTGCCGATGGCCGCCCTAACGAAGAGTTGGAGCTAAAAATTAACCCCACCATACCCGTCAGCGAAGAAGCTGCCGCCATTCACGGTATGACGAATGAGGACCTAAAGAACGAGCCCACCTTCGCTGAGGTAGCCCAACAATTGTATGACTTTATTGGCCATGCAGACTTAGGGGGCTATAACTCTAATCGCTACGACGTACCTCTACTTCAGGAAGAGTTTTACCGAGCCGGCATTTACCTCGACACCAGCAGTCGGCGGCTCATCGACTCCCAGCAGATATTTTACCAAATGGAGCCGCGCACCCTTTCGGCCGCCCTGAAATTCTACGCCGGTAAGCAAATGGAAAATGCCCACGATGCCCTAGCTGACGTCAGGGCAACCGTAGCTATTTTCCAAGGTCAACTGAAGATGTATGCGGGCACGGAAATTACTGGAGACGATGGGCAAGTCAGCACCCCTTTCGCCAGTATGGATGCCGTAGCCGCTTTCTGTCAGGACGACCGTTTTCTGGACGCCACTCGTCGCCTGAAACGAGGGCCAGATGGTACCCCCCAATTCAACTTCGGTAAATACGCTGGTCAGAATGTTGCCGATGTTTTCAGTAAAGACCCCAGCTACTTACGGTGGATCTTGAGTAAAGATTTCAGTACAGAAGTAAAAGCCCTCGTTAAGGCCATCGATGATGATCGAAGAGGTCGATAGCCTCTCTCTTCCTGCTTGCTTTTCAACCATTTTCTTGGCACCTGCGGCCACGCAAAAAAAGAATGAGCGCAAGGTTGTATGATAGTAGTGATAGTATGGTAATTTTGGTACATTACCGGTCCTCCATACGATTAAGGCGGTACTGCTATTAGCCCTACCCGACCAATAGCCTAATAGACCAAACTACGAAAATGACTCAGGCCTACATTTACGATGCTTTACGTTCTCCGCGCGGTCGGGCGGATGGAAAGGAAGACCTTTACGAAGTCAAGCCGATTGATTTACTGAGCCAATGCCTACATGCCTTTCAGCGGCGGAGTGGGCAAGAAGACCTACCGGCCAGCATCGACGACTTGATCATCGGTTGCAACACCCCGGCCGGAGACCAGGGATACAATATTGCTCGAGCAGCCTTACTCAACGCGGGTTGGGCCCTGGCCCGGGGAGGTTTGCAAATTAATCGTTTCAACACTTCTGGTCTTGAAGCGATCAACCTCGCCGCGGCACGGATTACGGCTGGCTACGGGGAAGTCATCATTGCCGGAGGCTTAGAATGCATGAGTCGGGTGCCCACCTATCTGAATAGTGGACCGATGATGAACGACCCTAGCACCGTCATCAACAGCCATTACATTCCTCAGGGGGTAGCGGCGGATTTGGTCGCTAGCCACCACGGCATCTCTCGAAAAGAGCTCGATCAGTATGCTATAGAAAGTCACCAGAAAGCATGTGTTGCCAAAGAAGCCGGTCATTTTCAGGCTAGCCTCGAGCCCATTACCGATGCTAACGGCTTGGTCATTTTGGCCGAAGACACGATACCCCGCCAAGAGGTTACCGCCGAGGACTTGGTCGGGCTTCCGTCTCGCTTCGCAGAAATGGGCCTCGCGGGTTTCGACGAAATGGCCCTACATCGGTTCCCCCTCGTTGACCACGTAGACCACCGCCATACCTTCGGAAACACCAGCAAAGCCGCCGACGGCTGCGCTCTTTGTCTGCTGGGCAATGCCGCCTCTGGGGAAGCGTTGGGCCTACGTCCTCGCGCTAAAATCCTAGCGGTAGCCATGAGTGCCGTCGACGCGACCCAACTAACGGGTGGCATTAATGCAGCGGATCTTGCCCTTAAACAAGCCAACTTGCAACGAAGTGACATCCACTTATGGGAATTCAATGAATCTTTCGCCGCTCCGGCGATCCGCTTCCGGCGTGATATTGGGATGGAAGACGACCGCTTTAATGTTCTCGGTGGAGCGATTTCTCTAGGCGAACCCCTGGGTGCCGTAGGTGGCATGATGCTCTGTCATGTCCTCGATGAACTCGAACGCCAAGACCTGAGTCTCGGCAGCCTGACCATCGATGCCGGTGCGGGCCTGGCCGTTTCCACCGTAATCGAAAGAATTAACTGACACCCGTCTTTATTCGCTAGCCGCCATGATTCAATACCGCAAAGATACCGACGATATCGTCACCTTGATTCTCGACATGACGGGACGACAGCACAATTTGTTGAACCACGAGCTAGTCGCGGCTTTTCAACCCGTCATTGCCCATTTGCAGGGAGAGAAAAAGGCTAACCGATTACGCGGGGTAATTGTCACCTCGGGCAAAAAGTCTTTTCTCCAGGGTGGAGACTTGGCTTACCTAAGGGAACTAACGGACCCCGAACAGGCTTTCCAGGCAGCACAACAACTTAAAGCCTTTCTGCGCGATTTAGAAGTTCCGGGCGTGCCGGTTGTCGCAGCCATTAACGGCGATGCCATTGGCACTGGCTTCGAGCTCGCCCTGGCCTGCCACCACCGTATTGCCCTGGCGGATCCCAAAATCCGTCTTGGTCACCCAGAAGTGAAAATTGGCATTATTCCCAGTGGCGGAGCGGTAATTCGGTTGATGTGGCTGCTGGGAATCGAGCGGGCGTACCCCTTATTACTAGAAGGTCGTCGGTACAGCCCTCAGGAGGCGCTGCAAGTCGGGATCATTGATGAACTGGCTAAAACGCCGGATGACCTGCTACGCGGCGCCAAACGCTGGTTACTATCCGACCCACCTACGCGACGACCGTGGGATGAGCCAGGCGAAGAAATTCCTGGTGGTACTGCCGCCGAGCCCAACCTTGGTCACCGAATTCGCCTGGCGACCGCCCGGCTTTCAGCCCAAACTAATGATCTTTACCCCGCTAAACGCGCTATCATTGATCTGCTGGCTGAAGGGTCGAAAGTCGACTTCGCCACTGCCTACCGGCTCGATAGTCGCTATTACGCTAATGTGGTTACTGGGCCAGTGAGTAAAAATATGATCTCTACTTTCTGGTTCGATAAAGAATCTGTTCGTGCCGGGCTGGGCCGCCCTAAGGGCTACGGAAAGTTTCGGCCACGGAAGGTGGGCATTATCGGAGCAGGGCGCATGGGCTCGGGCATTGCCTTTCTCTGTTTGCGCAACGGGCTCGAGGTTGTACTCAAAGACGTGAGCCAACCCATTGCGGATCGCGGGCGGGAATACGTGATTGAACGTATCGACCAGTACATCGAGCGGGGCACCTTTCAGCCAGAGGAGCGAGAGGAACTCCTTAGCAACATCGTAACGACGGATAAGAGTACAGATTTCGATCAGTGTGACATCGTCGTAGAAGCTGTATTCGAAAACAAATCCGTCAAGCAAAAGGTAACCCGAGAAGCCGAGGAGCAACTGGATGAGTTTGCCATTTTCGCCACCAATACCATCTCCATCCCCATCACGGAATTGGGCAACGCGGCTCTACGGCCTGAAAACTATGTTGGTATTCATTTCTTCTCCCCAGCGGAGCAAACTAGTGTGGTCGAAGTAATCCGAGGTGAAAAAACCAGCGAAGAAACAATGGCTCGGGCTTTTGATTTCGCCACGGCCATCCGTAAGCTTCCCATTATTGTTAGGGATACCTGGGGCTTCTTTGCCGCCCGGGTATTGAATACCTACATTCTCGAAGGGGTAACCATGCTTAATGAAGGCTACCCCGCCCCCTTAATCGAAAATCTAGGACGACAAGCAGGCATGCGCAAAGGCCCCTTAGCGCTTGCCGATGAGCTAGGCCTTGAGTTAGTGCTCCATTACGAGCGACAAGCAGCGGCCCACTACGGAGATAAGTACCAACAGCACCCCGCCGTGCCCGCGCTACAGAAAATGAACGAAGAGCTCAATCGCCCCGGCGGGCACCAGGGGCGCCCTGGTTTCTACACCCACGACACTACGGGAAAGGTCCGTCTCTGGACGGGGTTGAACGAACATTTCCCCATCACCAAAGATGGGTTTGATCGCTTGCGCATGAAAGATCGTTTCTTGTTTTCCCAGGTCATAGAATCGGGATGGTGCCTACAGGAGAAGGTAATTACCGAACCAGCCGCAGCCAACTTGGCCAGCGTCTATGGGTGGGGATTCCCGAGTTATACGGGAGGTGTACTCCGGTATTTTTCGAGCTACGAAAAAAATACCTTTATGAGTCGTTGCCAAGAATTTAAAGAGCGCTATGGACAGCGATTTACGGTCCCGAAGTATTTGATAAATTATGATGGTTGAAAGAGAAATTACTAGCGAAAATGTTTTCTAGCCGACTATTCTCGGCTTAGTCCACCAATGAAATATTTTTATATTTTTTGTTTAAACGCCCTTTTTATTGAGATTTCAGAGATTTTATCTCAATATTCGATCATTTAATAAATAGAATTCAAAAAGCAGGGTAATTACCCCATTACTATTGGACTAATTCTCCAAGCCGCGCTTCTATCTTTTTTATCGTTAACCCCATGAGTTTGATTGCTCGTCGTGGTTTTTAAGCTCGCTATACTCACAAAGACTTATACCATATGAAACTATTTTTCACTACCCTGCTGGCCTTAGGGCTCAGCCTGGGCCTCCATGCCCAAAAGACCGTTTCGGGAACGGTCCTCTCCGTTGATGGAGAATCTTTAATCGGTGCCAGTATCTTAGCTAAAGGAACTACCGCCGGAACCGTAACAGATATTGATGGGAAGTTTTCTCTTACCGTTCCCCCAGAAGTAACCGTGTTGGTTTTTTCCTACACAGGTTTTAACTCCCAAGAAGTAACCATTGGGAACTCAACTAATTTTGATATCGTCTTAGCAGAGAGCGTCTCCCAACTAAGCGAAATCGTAGTAACCGGATATGGCTCTCAGATTCGTTCTACGCTTACTGGTAACATTGCTCAAATAGATGGGGAAGAAATTCAAAACTTGCCCGTTACCAGTACAGAGCAAGCAATGCAGGGTCGAACAGCTGGGGTATTCGTACAAGCGGTTAGTGGTAAGCCTGGAGGTCGGATCAACGTTCGAGTCCGTGGTTCTTCCTCTATTTCCGCCGGCAACCAACCACTCTATGTAGTAGACGGAGTGCCCATCACCTCTGGTACTTTTAACTCCGGAGGCTCTGGAGAGCAGAACTTCATGGCCGACCTGAACCCCAATGATATTGCTTCTATTGAAATCCTCAAAGACGCCTCCGCTTCGGCCATTTATGGCTCTCGTGCAGCAAATGGCGTGGTATTGATCACCACCAAACAAGGGGCAACTGGCAAGGCAAAAATCAACCTTAACCTAAGCTACGGAAGCTCTGAGGCTACCCGAAAGCGGGAGTTCATGAATGCTGAAGAATTTTCTAATTTCTTCCTACAGACGGCGCGTGGTGCCGGTCGTTACGATTGGAACAACCAGATCAATGATTGGGGGTTACCAGACGAAGATTACACCTTAGAAAACATCACTGCTGAATACGTAAACTTCGTAGAAGGACGCTTGGACCGTTACTCTGGCCCCAGCGACTGGCGGACTAATGAAACCAATACCGATTGGCAAGAAGAAGCTTTCCGTATTGGTGAAAGCCGCAATGCCGACCTTAGTCTATCCGGTGGTTCCCAAAAACTTAAGTACTACGGAAGCTTCGGTTATTCCGATCAGGAGGGTATCCTCGTTAATAATGGTTTCGAACGTCTTAGCGCTCGCCTTAATTTAGACGCTCAAGGCAGTGACCGGCTAAACTACGGAATGCGGTTAGCCTTTTCTCGCTCCAAGAATGATAGAGTCCCTAACGACAATGCCTTCTCTACTCCGTTACAGCTGATCGCGCTTTCTCCGATTACGCCAGTGCGGAATAATACTGGCGAAGACTTTCGCGGGTTTGCCCCCGGCCAACTATTTGACCGTCCTATCACTACCTACTATAATGGTTTAATTGAAGGAGTAAACTCCTTCCAAGAATCCATTAGCTTTCGTACGCTGGGTAATGTTTTCGGCGAGTACAAGATCGTTGATGGCTTAAGCTTTCGCGCCGAAGCAGGTGTTGATGTAGCCAATATTAAGCAGAGCACCTTCCAAGGCCGGCAAACGACTAGTGGAGAAGCTACTAATGGATTTGGCCGTGGCCGCTGGTCCAATGTAGTTAATTACACTACTAAGGCACTATTGCTATACAATAAAGAATTAGCTGGAGGCCATAACCTCGACTTCGTTGGGGGGGTAGAATTCCAGGATTCGCAATTTGAAAATATCGAGGTGGAAGGCCAGGAGTTTCCGCTCGACGAACTCCGCACCCTTGCCAGTGCCGCCGACATTACCGAGGGTTTTACTGACCT
>JBCDGT010000171.1:0-6791 GCA_038750915.1 Bacteroidota bacterium | reverse complement strand
TTTTGACTAGGTTTTCTTTTCCTATTCTTGGTGGGTTCTGGTTCTCCTGAATAGTGGCATCATCTGCGTAAAACTGTTCTATCACCCTATCGTGTGGGTCTTGTTCTACTGAGTTGATGAATTGTTCAACGGTGGCTGAATTTGGCATTGGTGACTTGTTTTATGAACTCACTTTTGGAGAAATGCAGACAGCAACAATAAAAGTTGCACTAGTCCATCGGCCTAGTTGGGTACACGGACCAAAATCAAAGTGTTAGTAAGTATTTAATAATAATCTAGTAGAGAAATACCAACACCCCTTATGTTTGTTTACGTCTAACAGGGTGATAACTAAATCCCTCGAGCCATGAAATACCTCTTCTTATTCCTGCTTTCGATCGCCTTGTTCGCTTGTGACAAGGAAGAGGAAGTCAAAAAGGAGTTGCTTCCTGAAGCTAGTGATACCTTCATTATTGGCCACACTGGTGGCTGGGGTGGTGGCCCTGCTTACAAACTGGAAGACGGTCAACTGTTCCGTTCTGTTAAAGACCGCTTTCTCGGAGAACCCGCGGACATTGTGGACGATTTGGAGTATGCTCTGGTGGCAGATGCGGATGACCTGATCAGTGTCAGCGACCTAGTTGCTGATTTTCCCGCTGCTACCTTCGATGGCCAACCCACTAAGTTTAGCTGTCCGGAGGCTGCTTACGATGGCATGTGCCCCTACCTCATCGTTGTAGAGAAAAGCAACACTTTTAAGGTCTGGACCCTGAGTGAACAGGACGATGCTTCCCCCACAGACGATTACCTAGAGCGGGTTAGCAACCTACTGATCGACCTGTGGGAATAGGCAAAAACAATCATCCGCCGTACTTTTCGGTATGCCTAAGTACCGATTATTTCTCCCCGCACTTTGCTGCTTCTCCTTACTTTGCACCTGCGACCGCGCCCAGGAAAACTTTCCTGAGCTACCACTCGCGGAAGTAAAAGCAAGCTTAGCTAGTTACGAAACCAAGAGTATTACTACTCGCCGCTTTAAGCAGTCGGATTTACGACCGCTCATCAACACCCTACCTAACAGCTTTAAAGTCGATACCGCTGGCCGCTCCGTTGAGGGGCGGCCGCTTTGGCGCGTAACCTGGGGGGATGGCCCAATCGAAGTCTTACTTTGGAGCCAAATGCACGGCGATGAACCCACTGCCACTGCGGCCTTATTCGACCTCTTTTCCTGGTTGGAAGGCAAGGAGGACGGACTGGTCGGAGTCCGCAGCAGCCTTCGCGAAAACCTTCACTTGACCTTTCTGCCAATGTTGAATCCGGATGGCGCTGAACGCTACCAGCGCAGAAATGCCTTGGGCATTGATCTGAATCGCGACGCCCTGCGCCTCGCGAGCCCAGAGGCGCGCCTGCTCAAGGGAGAAAGGGACCGCCTGAATGCCGTCTGGGGGTTCAACCTCCACGATCAGAGCACGTACTACAGCGCTGGCTTCCCCGCCGAGAAAGGCTGTGTGGCTTCTATTTTGGCACCGGCGTACGACTGGGGTAAATCCGTCAACTGGCAACGAGAAGATGCCATGCAACTTATTGCCCTGATGAACGACCTCTGGCAGGACGAAGTGCCTGGGCAAATCGGCCGCTATAACGATGATTTCGAGCCCCGTGCTTTCGGTGACAACCTCCAGAAATGGGGCACGCGGACGATCCTGATCGAGTCCGGCGGCTACGCCGGCGACCCCGAGAAACAGGAAATTCGGCGGCTGAATTTACTGGCTCTGATCGGCGGGCTCTTCAGTATTGCTACCGGTGGCTACGAAGCGTACAGCCTTGCTGACTACTGGGCTATTCCCGAAAACCAGTTTAACGGCATGCACGAACTGAAACTAGAAGGGGTCACCCTGATTCGGCCCGACGGTGAGTTCTTAGTCGATATTGGCTACCGTCGTAGTGAACGCTCCCTGCCACCGGATTACCGAGACTACAGTACGCGTACTTACATCAGCGACGTAGGTGATCTTCACACCTTTGGGGCCTTTGAAACCATCAGCTTACCCGGAATGCGGGTGCGGGCGGGCGACACTTATCCGGAGCAGCTGGACAGTGTTGCCATCCTTCGTCTGGACGCTAAGGCCCTCTACGCCGAAGGCTATACCGCCGTCGTGGGTGATCATCCGATGCCCGATCACCCCGCTAGCGACCGACTGCGGATTATCGCTCCGGGCGGAGTAGCCAGTACCAACGTTGCCCCGGGCAGCTCAGCGGACTTGCTAGTGTATGATGCCGAAGACGAGCTTAAAATGGTCGTTTATGATGGTAAGGTCATAAAGTTAGAATAAGCCAACCAGATCCGCCTAAGCTTGTTTTCTTAGCATGGAAACTACTGGTCCTATACTCTTTTTCGACGGCGTTTGCAATCTCTGTAACGGCGCGGTACAGTGGTTCATTACCCACGATAAACGGGGGGAGCTACGCTTCGCTAGCTTACAATCTGACCTGGCCAAGAAGCTACTCCCGGAAGCGGGCGTAGACCCTTCTGCCCTCAGTAGCTTAGTTGTTTACGAAAATGGACGGGCCCTCACCAAAAGTGACGGCGCCCTGCGTGCAGGAGAATTAGTGGGCGGTTTTTATGGCCCACTGGCGAAGATATTTCGCCTCTTTCCCCGCTTTTTACGTGACGGGGTGTATGACTTGATTGCCACCAATCGCTACCGCTGGTTTGGCAAGGAGGAAGCTTGTATGTTGCCCCGACCCGAATGGAAGGAACGCTTTGTAGGCTAATGCCCTACGAACCCTGAAAGAACGCCTGCTTTATGCTCCCTCTCCAGGCGTAGCCGGATCGGAGAGGGCGGGGGGAGAGGTCACAATCACCGATACTACAAACAATGTACCTCGCCATCTTCACGTTCCAATATCCGGGCGCCACAAACCCTATCTTTGCGCCCCTCAATTCCGGTATATGCGTGTTTTAACCCTTACTATTTTTTTATTTTTTGGCGCGGCCGCAGGTGCAATGTTCGGTCAGACTACCGGCCCGACGGAGCAGAACCTCATCGCTCATTACCCCTTTGAAGGGAACTTCGCCGATGCTACTGGTGATAGTTTCAATGGCGGCATAGCCAGCGGGGTTCCCGAATTTCTCTGTGGCGTTTCCGGTACGGCCTTGGCCCTTAATGGCGGCAACGACTTCGTCCGCATCCCTGGGGGCAACTCCAATAATGTCAACCGGGAATTCGATTCAGAAGACTTTACGCTAAGCCTCTATTTCAAGCCCATCGGCACCAACGGCACCCAATACCTCGTCTCCAAGCGGGATACCAATTGTAATAACCTGCAGTACTTCACCGTCCGCTATGCTCCGCTAACCAGAACCCTTTCCGCCACCCTGAAACAAAATAACCAGGAGGCCCGCATTGATTACCAGATTACTAACGGCAGCTGTTGGCAGCATTTGGTGGTCGTGCGCGACGATAACCGGGTTCGTCTTTACCTCAACACCGAAGAAATTGGGGAGGCTGGTACCTCCAGCCGGGTTGACGTCGATAATGACGGAGAACTGCTCATTGGCTCCACCGAATGCCGGGTGACTGGCGAAACGGCTTTTGATGGCCTCATTGACGAAGTGCGGGTGTACAATCGTGCCCTCCGCGAATCCGAAATCGACGGGCTTTTCCTCATGCCGGATCTCATCCTGAATGAAACCCGCCGCATTTTTCTCGGAGAAGATGTTCCCATCGATCTCAACAGCAATTGTGGTGTCGGTTTTGAGTGGACACCGCAGACGGGCGTAGATGACCCTTTCAGTGCTAACCCAATCATTGAACCTCAGGAAGCAGGCCGGCAATCGTACATCGTTCGCATCCAAGACGGAGAGAGTACTTGCATCGCTACGGACAGTATCGTCCTGCAAGTCATTGATCCTAATACGCTTGATTGCTCGCAAATTTTCCTGCCTAAAGCCTTCACCCCGAACGGCATTGGCCCCACCGAAAACGAAACCTTCGGCATCTCTAATCCCTTCGCCATCAGCGAACTTATCAGCTTCGAAATTTACGACCGCTATGGGGCCCAGATGTTCCAAACCACGGATGCCTTCGGCCGGTGGGATGGCAACTTCAAAGGGCAGCCCGTTCACCCCGGTGTAGCGGTCTGGCGGGTAGTTTTCCGCTGTGAGGGGGAAGAACGGATAGAAAGTGGGAGTGTGATGGTGTTGCGTTAATGTGTCCACTGCTTGGAATCGTCGCTCGTCGGCTGAGACTTGCGAAGCTTGGCTCGTCCGCCGAGTAACAGTAGTCGGCGGACGAATCAGGCCGCAAGCGGCCGCTTCGGCCGACGACTTTTAGAGTATTTACTAATATTCCCCCATCGCAAAATCAACCTCCCGGTCCATCCACCGCCCACCGGTAAAATCGGGGAAAGCCTGAACGGCTCCTCCCTGGGCGATGCTTTGTTCGGAGAGCGGCGTAATGGCTAGCCAAGTCGCTGCGTCGTAAACATCAATGGGCGCAACGGCATTGGTTTTGGCGGCTTCAACGAAAGCGTTGACGAGGAAAAAATCCATGCCGCCGTGCCCCGCGCCAACGGCGCGGTCGGCCATCCGTTGCCAGAGGGGGTGATCGTATTTTTCGAGGAAGGGAGCGGCTTCGGCCCACCGGTGCGCTTCGGTAATGCCTTCTATATGGAGGGATTTATTGACGTCCATCCATAAGCCCTTGGTGCCCTGCACCCGGAAGCCAAGGCTGTAGGGGCGGGGCAGATTGGTGTCGTGATGCAGTACCACCGTTTCCCCGTTGTTGGTACTAATCATGGTAGTTACTTTATCGCCGAGTTTAAATTCCACCTTAGCGTTGGGGTGGTTGGGCCCACCCTTTTCGTGGTGGACGACGTAGTCGTGTAAGCCCCGCGCCTTGCTGGCCATGGAGGTGAGGCTGACGAATCGATTACCCCGGTTGATGTTGATGTAGTTCGCTACCGGTCCGACGCCGTGGGTGGGGTACAAATCACCGTTGCGGTGGACGGAGTGGGCCGTCCGCCAACGCGCTTCGTGGAAGGCCTTGGGGCCAAATTCCACGCCACCGCCGTAGGGCTGTTTGCCGTCGTTGAACTTGACGGCACGCAGGTCGTGCTGGTAGCCGCCTTCGAGGTGCAATAATTCCCCAAAAAGACCCTGGCGGACCATATTCAGGACGGCCATTACGTCGCGGCGGTAACAGACATTCTCCAGGAAAAAGAGCTGGCTACCGGTGGCTTCGTGGGTGCGCACCAGCTCCCAGCACTCATCGATCGAAAAGGCACCACACACTTCCGTTCCCACGTATTTACCTGCTTGCATGGCCGCCACCGCCATGGGCGTATGCCAACGCCAGGGTGTAGCGATCATGACCGCATCAATGTCCTCTTTTGCTAAGAGTCGGCGGAAATCTTCCGGCCCCTGATCATAAATTGTAGGGAGTTTGGCGTCATGTTTTTCGTAGAGCGCCTTAGTGCGGCGTATCATTTCCGGGTCGATGTCCGCGATGGCGACTACGTCGGCATCGTCGCGGCGAATCAGCAGGTCAATGTGGCTTTGCCCCCGCAGGCCGGAGCCCAAAACGGCGACTTTGAGTTTGTCCATGCTGCTTTTTCGTGGGGCGCTGAACGCAGGTGCCGTAGACAGCACCGCAGGAGCGGCAAGGGAAGAACGAAGAAATTGACGACGACGCATGGTGGTGTGGTTAGTGTTTGGTAGTTGGTAATTAGTAGCCAAGAGGAAGGTACAGTATTCTTCTTGCTTGGCTTTGTCAGACAAGACGGTAAGATCCCGTCGAATGAGAGGCTTTAGCCTTAATTCGAGTTAGTATCACCTCCTAAACATCCTAGCAAATCCTATTCATCCTAATCGCCTGATACCGCTCATGGCACCTGCGCTCCGCCGCCCACATGCCCTCCACATGAATATGTAGAGGCTGCCCCCTTGGCTCAGGAAGACTTTTGTGGAATAAAATACACAAACAGGCTTAAAAGCACTTATCCATGTCTTTCCTTAATCAGTTCCTGAGTAATACTTTTCCTCATCGCGCCGCTGCGAGCCAGCAAATCGTGCTGTTACTGGGGGTTTTCTTTTTCTCCCTTTCCTTGTCGGCCCAGGTGGTGAACGAGGAATTTATTCAGCCAGTGAGCGCCCGGCAGTCATCACTGGGTTTCTCAAATGGTCAAGCTGACAATGCTATCGATGGTGATACGAACGGTAATTGGAGGTTTGGTAGTCAGGCCAACTCTGTCTCTCACACGAGGAGCGAAAACAATCCCTGGCTAGAAATTGACCTTGGGGCCGTTCATCAAATATCCAAAATTGAGCTCTGGAACCGGACGGATTGTTGCCGCGATCGCCTGACGAATATGAATATTCTGGTGAAGTCTTGCTTGGAAGAACCCGGCACCCCGGTACTAGAAGAGAATTATATTGCCAACCCTGAGGATGGAAATATGCTCACCTTTACTACCGCGCAAACGGGGCGCTACGTTCGTATCCAGCTTTTTGTAAATAATACCTACCTCCACCTGGCGGAAGTAAAAGTATACGGTACCCCGAACTTGGCGGAAGGCCGGTTGGCGAGTCAGTCGACAAATTTTGGCTCCGTAATGGGAGATCGTGCCGTAGATGGAAATACCAACGGGCGCTTTACTGCTGGCTCCGTAGCGAGTACCCTAGAACAGGGGAATCCTTGGTGGGAAGTCGACCTAGGGGACAGTTACAACATTAACCGAGTAGAGATTTGGAACCGTACGGATTGTTGTCGCGAGCGCCTAGATGATATCTCCATCTTGGTTAAAGAAAC
>JBCDGT010000170.1:0-6817 GCA_038750915.1 Bacteroidota bacterium | reverse complement strand
GTTTCAGGAAGTTACCATCTTGCTTAGGCGATATTTGTAGGTGCTTCAAGTAAGTCTTCAGTTGATTTTTGGTCATTTTCACTAGATGGGGAGCCAGCGCAGGCGCGGCCGCGGGTGCTAGCGACAGTTTATCAATGAGCAAGGTTTTGCTAGTACCGTCCAGATCGGGAAAGGTGCGATAAAGAGGCCCGTGGATGCGGGTTAGTTGAAACAAACTATCTGGTATTTTCTTCAGGATGTGTTTACGTACCAGCGGATTTCCGCGCTGGTAAACGGCAAATATCGGATCGAAGTCAGCGAATGCCGATCCCTCCATTTGCCTGACGGCGTAGTAGCGGTAGGTGCTTATCTCTGAGCGCAAGAAACACTCAGCGAGCGTGTCCGTATAGATTTGAGACAGGTGAGTCCGAATCTTCGCACTGGCCGCACCGTGGGCCAGGTTCCATAAGCGATGACAAGAATACAAGGCTCCACTGACGATCGAAGATTTTATTTCCGTTTTAGTTGCCCCACTAATTCCGTCAATTTCCACCCCGTTGTACTCGATTTTTTCATTGGCTACCGAGCGGAGGTCGTACAGGTCATCCAAATTTTTGCGGTCGAGGATGGAGTTGCGATCCAGCAGTAATTCTTGCAACTTAACGTAATCCTCTGGGGTAAAGAGGTCATGGTCGTACTTAGTTAAGGGGTGATTAGGGTATTCTCCGAAACCAACGTACTGGCCGAGCAGGTCCCAGTACATTTCCAGATACACCGGTTTACAAACACCATCGATACATACTGGAGTTAGGATGTCCGCATAGTACATCAGGGGGACATTGGTAGCATCCTTAAGCAAGTATAGCTGGTGGGTAATGCTCGTGTCTGGATTGGCAAATGTCAGCACCGGTATGCTAGTACTAATTTTTTGCCAATCCAGCCCGGGTTGAAGGTAGCGGGGAGGGTTATTGGGGACACTGCTGGGTAGCCACCAACAAAGGGACAGCCCCAATAATAGACTGATGCAAATGTTCGTAAGCTGACTTTTTGGAGGCCTGATGCTTATCATTACTTTTTCTCGGCGGGTTCCTGCTCCTGTTGCTCCTCGATCAATCGCATGTATTCCTCCAAGTGATTTTCGTAAATGGCCCGAGGGCTAACACCGTACTTCTTACACAGGGAGGCGGCGAAGCCCACAGCTGCACCCATCTGTCCGCAGGTATTCATTACTCGAGGACCGCCCAGGCCAATGTGAGAACAGCTGAAATTGCGTCCGGCCATAAAGAGGTTGTCGATGTTGCGAGAATAGAGACTGCGGTAAGGAATGTAGTAAATACCTCCCCAGTAGAATAGAGCTTCTGAGAGAAAGTCGGGTGTTTCCTCTTCCAATAAATTACGCTGATAATGGACATCTACGCCCCGCTTCTCCTGTACCACGGAATCGGGGAAAGGGGTTTGGTCTTTTACGTCGTTAAAGGTAAAAAGGTGATCACCGATCAGGCGGCGGCTTTCCCGCTTACCAACCAGATAGCCTACCCAGTCAAAGGTGTAGTTAGCGTTTTCGGGTAGTTTCTTAGCATTACCAAAAGAACCGTAAATGGCTCGAAGTAGATGGTCTCGGATTTCTTCTGCATCATCGATTTGGTGCAG
Organism: Bacteroidota bacterium; assembly: GCA_038750915.1. Classification (GTDB taxonomy): domain Bacteria; phylum Bacteroidota; class Bacteroidia; order Chitinophagales; family Saprospiraceae; genus Neolewinella. The sequence goes on along the minus strand of JBCDGT010000170.1, from coordinate 5,188 downwards.
GTCATTACGGGAAAACTCCCAGTACCATTCTCCGGCTACGGCCGCGTGTTCTTGTGCTACGGGTTCGGCCCAGGGAACGTCCGGAAAGTCGACGGGGGCGTCGGCAACCCGGGTTTGGAACAAGATCGACGAGCCCATCACGGCATTATCTGCTTCTTCGGGGCTCCAAATCTCCCCCCATTTATCCCAGTATTCTCCGTAGGTATCGGCACTTTCCCGACCGTAGGAAAAATCGGCACCAGCCCAGTAACCGATCCAGCCATCACCAGTGGAATCGAGAAATAAGGGAGCGTTGAAACGAATGCGCTCATTAGTAGCCGTATGTCGAGCATCGACGAACTGTATGCGATTATCCACGGCAACGGCATCGTAGGCTCGCCAATTGAGAAACAGGTCAATGTTTTCGAAACTGGCCATGTTAGCGTCCCGCTTTTGTTGGTCTTTGATCGCGTCAGAATGGCCATTGGGGTAATGTTCTGTGTCAATCAGTTTCAGAATACGGGCAAACTTACCGTGAATACCCAAGGTGTGTACCCGGATTTCACTACTGGCATTTCCCCCCAGTACTGGGCGGTCGTGGATCAGGGCTACCCGTAAGCCACTTTCTGCGGCGGCAATGGCCGCGGCACAGCCAGCAATTCCACCGCCGGTTACCACGAGGTCGTAGTCTTTAACTTCTTCCGGGGCTTCAGGGGTACCAAGTTTTTCCGTCCGCCAAGCGGCTAGTGCTTCCGGCTCGTTCGGTGGAGGATTGGCGAGATCCTGACTGAAGTACAGTGCGTCGCAGCGGCCATTGAATCCGGTTAGGTCTTGCAGCTTAACCGAGAATACTTTAGCCTTATTCTTAAATGCTCCGGCGTATTCCCAGCCCCAGCCCGGGGTGAGTCCCAAGGTATTCTCCAGAGGGGTGTTGTCAATGGCTACCTTAAACCGGCCGGGAGCCTCCCAGTTTCCGGGCACCCAGTTTTTAGTGCGGACCCACACGTGGTAAGTTCTCTTGCTGGGCAACTTGATCTTAGCCTCTGCGTCCGCAACGGCTTTACCAGCCCCGTGGGCAATCAGGTAAGGCGATCCTACCTGCTCCACGAACTGGGGGTCAATTAGCCAGCCTCCGGTCAGTGGAAAGCTTTCTGCCTCTAGCAAGAAGCCTTCTTGGGCACTTAATGGTAGCAGGGAAAGGCAAAAGAGTAGTAGTAAATAGCTTTTTTTCATAACCGACAAATGTTAGTTTTTAGCGGGTCTTGCCCCTTGATAAAAATAAACCTCAGGGAGATGCCACACGGTCGAGCGTTTGAATTTGAGGATCGTCGAAATCAAGACTCAAATCGCAATCAAATCAAGCCATTAGGAAATACCGTTTCTTTCCGGTACCCGTATCGATGAAATGGCACAAGCCCCAGGTAAATCCTCTGCCATCGCCTGTATCCATGAAGGCATCGGGGACGAAAGCAGGGGTGGCGGTTGGCGTAAGGGATAAACTAGAGACCACTCTTAGAGTTAATCCCATCTTAAACACTACCCAAGATAGCATAAAAGTAATACGTTGGCCTGGTTTGGCCTAGCCTAGTACTCAATAATACTAGCAAACGAACGGTGAGGTGTAGAGGTAGTCTCAGGCTAATTCCGGGTTATTGAGGTATTAGTGGCACCTTGATGGTGGTGCCTTCTGCAGGTAGGTGTAGGTATAAACCAATCACCTTCCTACTGTCGGTTTGTTTAAATAGGGTGGCACTGAGCCTTAATTGAGCGGCTATGATCGATAGTTGCTGCTCCAACAGTTTACCGGCTTGATGAACGTTTTGCACCAAAAAAACAGCGTTTGACTCGAAATGAACTACAAAATCTATTATTGCCTTACAGCTAACACCGCCTTGTTGACCCTTTAGTAACACCTTCTTCTGCACCTGCGCGCCGGCGCCCGCTGGTGGAGCTAAGTTATTTATCCACTGCTGAAATGCCCGGGATTGGTCAAGGAGCAATTCGTAAGGAACCGTACCTCCCGGAAGGTAGTTCTCGAGTAGCCCTTGGGCGCGTTCCTCGCGTAAGCCAGGGGGTAACGGCGGAAAGTCACCTGCAAGAAAGGTACTGATGGCTTGACTAAGTAGTCGTAAATCTGTTGCTGGATCTGTTGCTGGTGGGGTAAAATAAATCTGTTTGTTACTTGAGTGTACCTCACTACCGTACTGCTCCAACAACCAATTATCAGTAGGTTCCGCTGGAGGAAAAGGCTTACGGCCGGGTCGTTGCCCCGTCAGGAAGGGTACGGGAATTAGGGGCAGCTCAGCTGCGGGTAGATTGCGGGGCGCCGTCCAGGTTTTAGTGAACTTAGTTACCTGGTGGCCGGCCCAATCGAAGGGAGCTTGCTCGGTATGTGGGTCGAGTACTGGGGTGGTACCTCCCCCTCGGGCGAATACCCGATCTAGCCAGGGGGCCCCATTCTTCGCCGTGGGGAAAATTAGATAGTCGCGAGCGCGAGTGGCGCCAACGTAAAGCAGTCGAGCTTCTTCGGCTAAGGCGTTCTCTTCCGCCTCTTTCTTCCAGTCGCTTTCCGTTAGAGCCTCCAACCAGGGTACGCCACTGCTGAGTTTGCCATAGGGATTGACCCAGTATTTCAGCCAGCGGTTGGCCAGTGGTTGGTTTAGATCGACCGACTCGGTTTCTGGCACGACGGCCAGCCCCCAAACCCCCGCCCGAAGGTTTTGGTCTAGGTCCATCATCACCACGGCTGGCCATTCGAGCCCTTTGCTACGGTGGTAGGTGAGGACATTGACGGAATCGGGCCGTTCACCGGCTCCTTGTTTGTCCTTATTCGTCCGTAATAATTGGTCCAGGTACAGCAAATAGCCACCTAGGGAAGCTGCACGGTGTTGCCGGTGGCAATTTTCCTCGTATGCTACCACCAATCGCCGCAGTTCATCAACGTTGCTCAGGCGCTGTTCGCCATCGCCCCAGGCAACAATGATGCGCCGCAAATCAAGACGTTCCAGTAAGAGATTGAGCATTTCGCTGGTGGAATGCTCCGTAGTTTCTAACCGTAGTTGATCGAGGATTTGGATCAATTCATTATCCGCTGCCCAAGACAACTTTCGCACTTCTTCCGTTGCGGAGGCCTCTAGGAAATCAAGGCGGTTATTGATAATCTCCGGTAGGGGTAGTCGGCTACCGAAAAGGAGAATCTCGGCGATGGATAAACTGTCAGAACGATTAAGCAAGTACTTCAGGCAGGCCAACAACAGGGTTGCCTCAGCGGTGGATAGCAGTCCCATTCGCGCAATAGCTGCGGGTATACCCTGTTTGGCTAAGGCTCCGGCCATAGCTACACAACTGAAATTGGTGCGGCAGAGCACGGCAATGTCACCGGCTTGCAGGAGCCGCTCCTTTTTACGGCCTTTATCGAATACAAGCGGCGGGTTATCAAGTAGCTCCTTGATGGCTTTGGCCGTTACTTCCTGGTGCCAAGCTTTGGCGTAGCGGCTTTTTCCTTCCAATTCAAAGTGCCAGTGTAGGATGCCACTGCGGTTGGCCAGATCTTCACTTTCCGCAGGGGCATTGGGGTTACCCGTACGAGTTCGTACTGGCTCAAGTACCACGGCGGCGGGCGGCGTCTCCGGAAAAGCTTTGGTGAAAATAGCGTTGCAAGTGTAGACGATATCGGCTCGGCTACGCCAGCTGTTTTTTTGAATGTTGACGGGGTCCAGCGGACCGTTGGCCGCCATTACCGCCGCCATTAACCGAGGCTCCGCGCCTCGGAATCCGTAGATGGACTGCTTCGGGTCGCCCACCCAAACGGATTGTTTGGCCAGCGCACTCAACTTCAGGAAAACCGCTAATTGGATAGGACTGGTATCCTGAAATTCATCAACCATCAGGAGGTCTAATTCTCGGCGAAGGCTTGCCTGAACGTTGGGGTGATCGAGTAGCTCTAACACCAGCACCTCCATATCGGTATAATCAATCCTGCCCCGCTTTTTTTTATATTGATCGTACTCTTGAATGGCCGCTTCGGCACAATCGAAAAGGAGATCTTGGTAGCGCTTCAGGTCGTTCTGGAAGGCGGTTAGCGTAGGATGGAGTGCCCCAATTCCTACTACGGAAGCTACGAGCTCTCGGCTTTTGGCCCCGACCTCCTTTTCGAAGCGGGCTAATTTCAGGTATTCATACCAGGGCAAATAACCTTTGGTTTTTACTTGCCTATCCAGGCGCCGTAGATAATTGGCCGCCGTCATGGTCTTCTTCGTACCGTCGGCTTCATTCTCGCTGAGGGCTGTACTAGTGGCGGGTAAAACAATGCCCAGGCGCGCGTGGAGTTGCTCTAGGGTGGGGGAGGTAGTGGCCGGAGGCAGGAATTTGGTTAGGGAGGACCAGGATAGTTCCTTGCTTTTAGCAATAACGGCGGATGAAAAATTATTCCCTCGAATGATGTCTACTAATTGCAAGACCTCTCTGCGCCAGTTGAATTTTTCACCGTTGCGGCTCAATCCTAGTTTATCGCAGAGCTCCTCGATTTCTTCAATTCGCTCTACGCTGATGACCGCCGCCATGCTAAGGTTAAACAACTGCTGGTGATCTTCCTCAGCAATAATGTCTACCTGTGGGGACACCCCGGCTTCAAAGGCAAAACGCTGCAACAGCTTGACTCCCAGGCCGTGTACGGTGCCAATTAGGGCGTTTTTCAACTCATTAGCCTCCGCGCTCATACCCTCTCTTAGCAATTTGACCCTAACTCGCTCGCGTAGTTCGGCGGCGGCACGCTTCGTAAAGGTCGTAGCAATAATACCACTAGGCCTGACTTGATTGGAAGTCAGTAGTGCCGTCATCTCCTGGGTGAGTCGGAACGTTTTGCCACTGCCGGCGCCAGCGGAGATGATTTTAAGGTTGGTCAGCACTTACTCAGTTTAAGGTGCGGCCAAAAGTAGGGAATTTGTGGGGCGTGAATGAAAATTCAAACGAATTCATATACCAATTACCAAATACCAATTACTTAGCAACGGGCGCGGCCGCAGGTGCAAACTGAGGAGTATATTAGCAATGGCATTAATTATTAAATACCCTGCCTATGTTCGCTGATCGACTAAAGTTATATAAAGACCTTATTGCTAAATGCCCCCGCTTTGAGCCTAAGGGCAAGAATATGCATTTCACTTCCGCAAACGGACATATGTTCTCCATCCTGCAGGAAGATGTCCTT
>JBCDGT010000169.1:0-6818 GCA_038750915.1 Bacteroidota bacterium | reverse complement strand
CCTGGATGTTACACTTAGCTTTAAAGTCGAAGTTTTCCAGCTTAGCGTAAAGACCTGCTTGAGAACGGAAGTCGTTCGCACGGATGTTACCACCGCGGGAAGTACCCACCATCGGAATAGGGTCGGGGATACGCTTCACGCGGAAGTCAAAGGAGCCGAGGGACTGCCCTTTAGCGGTCACCCGAACGGTAGCTTCTCCCTGCCTGGTTCCTTCTATGACAAGGTTTTTGTTGTTACCTGACTTCTTACGTGCGTCGCCAGAAACACTTACGCGAACATCGCCGGAAGCAACACCGGCAGCAGCGACCGTTACGGGGTTATCTACACCGATGTAGAAAACGTTCATCTTATCGGCAGAAACGGAAACGGAGCGCTGGCCTACTTCGTAAGTGAAGGAACCTTCGCCAGTTTTAACTTCACCAGTAAGCGGGTTCTTAACAGACACAGAAGTGGTGAGTGTTTTCTGACCGATTCCAGAACCGGTGATACTGAAATCAGCAGTACCATCAGGGTTAACGGTTAACTTTTGACCGTTAACCCGTAAATCGATGTTCGATGGGTCAAGGCTGGAAGAATAACTACCTACGGATACTTTAGCGTTAATCCGCTCGCCACCGATTACATAGCTTTTGTCAGCGTTGAATACTGGGAAAAACTTATCGAACTCAATAGTTTTACCGCCCGCAATATTGACCAAGTCGTTTACAATGTTGGCTTCTGACACCTTCAAATCAGATTTCATCTGAGACATCAAAGGCATAACAGCCGCAACTGGCATATGTCCGAATTTATAATCGGACCAACTAGGGCGATCCGCTTCTTTCCATGCCTCATCGTCAATATTGAAAGGCATATCTTGAACTACACTTTGAATCTTTGTTTCAATTTCTTCAGGCTTTAGGTCCATATCGGCACCATGTTCTTGAAGAAGGTTTGTGTAAGCGTCAATTAGGCGTTGGCGGGTTTCAACAATCTTTGCCTTTAGCTCCTCTCCCTGACCTGGTTCACCGCCAGCACCATCAGGGCCATGAACGAGTACACGGGTAGTGACGTCTTTATTTTTCTTGCCACGCAGCGTTCTTACCCCGTGGCTTACTTTATAATCGTCATCGTCAACTTCTCCGTTATTATTTCCGGAAAGGTCGATAAGATTGTTACGCATCGCATCCACGTAAGTATTGAACTCTGAAGCAATGGATCTAACTTCCTGAATAGCGGGCATGATAGGCTTGAACTTAGCCTTACTATCATCTTTGAGGATCTCTTCTACACCTTTGATCGTAGATTCTACTTGCTCATCTACCGTAGCAATAGAAGCCTGATTACCTTCATCAAGGGTTTGGAAAGCGTTCATTACCTCGGCGGACACGTTCAGGGCCAGGAGGGCCATGAGTACGAGGTACATGATGTTGATCATCAACTGCCGGGGTTCCTTTGGAATTGACATACTGATCTTTTATTTTAAGACTAGCAAGCACTGCGGCGGCAAGGAATGTTTGCCGCCGCAGTGGATACTAGGGGGATTTTAGAGAATAGAAAACCGTAGGAATGATCTTAGGCGTTGGGGCCGCGCATGGCGCTGATCATGTTACCGTATACGGAGTTCAGGGTGGTGAGGTTACCGTTGAGGCTCTGCATATTGGTCTTGTACGCCTTAGTTTCCTCAGAGGTAGCGGCCAGATCGGCCATCGCCTCGTTGAGCTTAGCGTAGAAGTTACCCATTTGGCGAATTTGCTCACCAGTACCGCTGAAGTCAGCTTCCTGGAGCGCCTTGAGGCTACTCATGCTCTTGGACATATTTTGCAGCTCGGTAAGCATACCACCGAGTTGCTGCTCGACTACTTCGCCGTTCAGGGCGGCGGGGCCGTTAGAGATTTCACCGGCAGCAAGTGGCTGGATGTTAGCATCATACTTGCTTAGGCCTGGGTACAGTTTGTCCCAGTAGTAATCTGGTTCTGGGCCGAGGACACCGAGCAGAAGGAAAAGGAAAGCCTCTACACCAAGACCGATGGTAATCAGGTCCCAGCCTTCGGGTAACCAACCGGGGTTTTCCCAGGATTGAATTTTGTAAAGGGCACCGAGCATTACGATGGCAGCACCTACACCAATGATGAAATTCTTGATGTACTTAAAAGTGGGCGATTTGAAAAAGGACATTGTCGGAACGTAAGGTTTGGGAATAGATGATGAAAGGATGATGTTCTGATTCCCGCTTGAAGAAAATTTGGTTGTTCTGGTGGTTACTACCACATTAACGCCCCTTTAACCGTAGTTAAGACGGGCATATTGTTTAGCGACCGCGAAATTAAGAGAATTAGCGGACTTATTCAAAAATCTTTCAACTAAGAAACTAAGGGAGAAGCGGTTTTAGGGAGCTGGAGGGCTATTTGTCGGCTGTGGGGCAAAGAAGAGGACAGCTTGTTTAGACATCGGAGACCACGTAGTAGCCGCGTAGCGAAACATTTTCATGGCTGCGCCAGCAAAAGTGATGCCTCTGATGAAAAACAAGCATGCCTTGGGGCTTTCACCCACAATATTCTCATCGGCAGTGTCTTTCGGCCGGGCGAAAGCTCTTACGATGTGTAAAATTAAGTTATAACGAATCACCACTAGGATGTCGTAATTTTAGGCGTCCATGGATAACGCTTTACACTACTTCTTTTCGGTAATAGTGTTTTTAGCCCTGCTTCCCGATCAATTGTCTGGACAGCAGTCGCAGCCTTATTTTCAGTCTTATACGACCGAAGACGGCCTGGGTGGGGAAAGCATCAACGATGTAATAGTAGATCGTTATGGTTACATCTGGACGGCCGCTTACAGTGGGCTGCATCGCTTCGATGGTTACGATTTCGTCCATTACCCTTCTGACCTACTGGACAGTTGTACGGTCAGTCACCCCATCGCTCTCAGGCTGCTGGAATCGAGTACTGGGGATCTTTGGGTAGCCACTAGCGGTGGGCTTAACCGCCTAGACCGTACTACCGGCTGCTTTCAGCGCTACTACCATGAGCCAGGCGTCGCGAGAAGTTTACCCGACAATCAGGTCATCGACCTGGTAGAAGATGAACAGGGGGCAGTAATAGTCTTAACGGCTTCCGGCGCTGCTCGCTACTTTCCGGCCGGAGATGACTTTGAGCTTTTAGACACCGGCACGGGGCCTTGGCATCGTTTACTTAGCTACCAGGGAACACTCCTCGCCATTGGGCCCAATGGGCTTAGCTCCTTGGAGACACCTTCCTCTCCGCTTATTTCCTTTGCTACGGGACCCGTAGGAGCAGTAAATACGGTGCTGGGTGCCGGTGATAGTCTGATTATTGGTACTAGCCAAGGATTATACGTTTGGCCGCGTGCTGATAGCCTTATTCGTCAGCTCTACAACACGAATCACCTGCTGAATCGAACATCGATTATTGACCTCCTTCCGGGGAACGCTCACGGGCTAAAAGGCTACTGGGTAGCCACTCGGGGCAATGGGCTTGGCTTCCTAGATTTACCCTCCGGTGAAGGGGGCCTTTACGAGGCTAATCTTCCCCGAGATTTCAACCTGCTAGACAACCACGTCAGGGCATTAGCTCAAGATCGCTTGGGCAGCCTTTGGATCGGCACCTACATCGGCTTAAACCGGTTCAACATCGGTGCAGGTCAACCAAGTTATTTCCGGAGTACAGAAAACGACGGGCAAGACGATCAAGTACTGGAACTCCATGCTGACAATAGCGGCGGTCTATTTGCTTATCGTCGCTGGCGAGGGCTTTATCGTAGTCAGCGAATTGGAAAAATCGCGAAGCAGCTTAGCTTTCCGCTTAACGATTTCCTAGAAGACAAAGACCTCAATCAAATTTATACCGATCGCCAGGGCATTACTTGGCTACTACGGGGTAATGACGCACTCTACCGTTACGACGGAGCTGTAGGAGGGCCAGTGCCCGCGATTCAAGACTCCGCTTTGAGTGATCGGCGACTCAATGGCATTCACCAAGATCTTGAAAACGACAACCAGTATTGGCTCGCCACTAGTAAAGGCTTGGGTCGGCTACATCTTGATGAACGGCGCTTAGAGTGGTGGGCTCCCTCGGATTACGTCAAGGGACTAAGCGGGGACGTCTTAGCCACCTTACTGCCCTCCGCCGACGGAAAAATCTGGTTGAGTGCTGGCAACTATTACAATGATTGCCTTGGTTATTTCGATCCAGCAACTCAGCAATTTCATTTTTTCGATTACCGTCCTGGAGACCCCAGCCGGATTGCTGGTGGCAGAATCAAGCAATTTGCTGAAAGTACCGACGGTACCATTTGGGTAGCTGCCAGTGAGGGTTTACTAACCATTGACCCAACCACCAATACCCCACGCCTACTTACCCAAGTCGGCGAGGTACCCGTTGGTGTGCTAGAGGCCGTTCTTACGGACGAACAGGGAGGTGTTTGGTTCAGTGAAAATGACCAAATTGGTCACTACGTACCAACTGAAGATCGGTTGACAAAAATCACCTGTACCCCCATTCGGCAATTCGGCAACGCGGTCGCCACCAAACTTCCGGATGGTCGCCTCTTATTCGGCGGACTGGGTGGCATGGTGGCCCTAAAGCCCTGGGAGGCCGATAACAATGCCGGTTCCTTTCCTCGTATTGTACTTAACGAACTTCGGGTAGGCGGCAAGAATCGACCAACAGAACAGCCGCTTGCCGACATGGAATCGCTTTCCCTCAAGGCGACCGAACGCAATATTAGCCTCCGTTTTGCTGGGCTATTTTTTGATCGTACCCGCCACATCGAGTACGCCTACCGCCTAAATGAGGGAGAATGGCAGGAATTAGGCTCGGACCGTTCGCTCTCCTTCACCAACCTCCGCCCGGCTACTTACCGGCTGGACATCCGCTCTACGGACGGACAGTCTAATTGGAATCCTGAGGTAAGAACGCTCACCATTTCGATAGCTCCTTATTGGTACGAAACGGTAATAGCCCGTTCTGCCTTCCTCCTTTTTGGTCTTGCTTTTTTGCTACTCCTCGGTCGCTTTTTCGTGCGCCGCCGGCTGGAGCGCCAGGCCCACGAACAGTTGCTGGAACTGGATGCTTTTAAATCGCAGCTATTCACTGACTTAACCCACGAGTTTCGGACCCCACTCACCCTAATCCTCGGCCCGGCCAAACGCCTGAGGGAGAAAGCCAAAATAAATCAGGACGAAACACTTGGCCGCGAGGCCCGCCGCATCAGCCACCAAGGACGTCGTTTGCTCCGGCTGATCAACCAGTTATTAGACCTACGCAAACTGGAGGCCGGTCAGCTACAAGTAGACCGGACCCCCACCCCCCTGGTAGCTTTTTTCTCCCGACTCACCGAAAGTTTCCGTTCGGCGGCGGAAGTTGCGGATAAGGAATTAAGCTTTTCTTGCGCGGCCGCAGGTGCCATGGAACGTGAACTAGCCGTGCAACTAGATAGAAACAAACAGGAAACCCTGCTGACCAACCTACTCTCCAATGCCCTCAAATTCACCCCTCGCGGCGGTAAAATAAACGTACAACTTACGATTGAAGCAGCTACTTGGCATATCGCCGTAATTGATACGGGCCCTGGCATCCCACCAGAAGAGCAAGAGAACATTTTTCACCGCTTCACCCGGGCGCAAGGGGAAAAAGTAGGCGGTACCGGCATTGGCCTAGCTTTAGTTCAAGAACTAACTACGCTTTTAGGTGGAACCGTTGAATTAGACAGCACTCTCGGAAAAGGAAGCACCTTCCGGCTCTTTTTTCCGCTTTTACCCGCACCGGATGCCTCAAAAACGAATTGGGACCCAAATCAGGTAGACCTGAGTGATGAAATTCCAATTTCGGCTACGGCAGAAACTAAGGTGATTGAAAGACCACCGGGAGCGGAGCGCCCACTAGTCCTCATCGTAGAAGACTCTCCGGAGGTGGCCGATTACTTAGCCGAAAGCATCCAGGATCATTACCGAGTCTTGGTGGCCAACGACGGCCAAGCAGGCCTCACCACCGCCATTGCCGAAATCCCAGATTTGGTGATTAGCGACGTGATGATGCCAAAGCTCAACGGCCTGCAACTAACGGCCCGCATAAAGGCCGACCCTCGCACAAGTCACTTGCCCGTCCTGCTCCTTACCGCCAAGACCGCCGAAGAGCATCGTCTAGAAGGCCTCGACCGTGGGGCGGATGCTTACCTGAGTAAGCCCTTCAACGAACGGGAATTGCGCCTCCGCCTACGCAATCTCCTCGCGTTGCGTGACGCCACTGCTGACCGCCTCCGCACGCAATTCGTTTCCTCGACAGCCGTCACCGAAACGGATGATACCTCCACCGAGACACCCTGGCTCAACGATTTACGTACCTACATTCACCAGCGACTAGATGATCCTAAATTAAGTGGTAAAGACCTAGAAAAACATCTCGGCATGAGTCGGAGCCAGTTACACCGAAAGCTTCAGTCCATTCTGGGCTTATCGGCTTCCAAATTGATCAACCAACTCCGCTTGGAGGCCGCGGCGGAACAACTCCGTAAAGGGAATACCTCAGTCAGTGAAGTAGCCTATGCCTGCGGGTTTACCGACCCTGGCTACTTCGGACGAAAGTTTAAGGAACGGTTTGGGGTGAGTCCGGGAGGGTACGGGCTAGGGAGCTAGGGGTACTGACAACTTGGTGCCAAGTTCGAATGTCTATTCAGCTAGTTCCTAGCTCCTAGCTCCTAGCTCCCTAGCTCGGGCGCAGCCCGCAGCCCGCCTACTTGCCGCACAACGGGACTATTGTCCCAGGATTTGCGCAAAAAATCCCAGTAGCCAGGAGCGTTTTGCCAAGATATTCGCAGGT
>JBCDGT010000168.1:0-6824 GCA_038750915.1 Bacteroidota bacterium | reverse complement strand
ATTTGCTGCGGGTCTACAAGCCCAGCTGCCCCAAAACTTAGACTTTGAAACCATCGAGGAAGAGCAACCTGCGGGTTGGAGTACCTTCGGCAGTGGGGAGTACGTGACGACCATTTCCGAAGTCGCTCATACGGGTGAGCACGGCGCCGTCATCCGTCAGGAAGGAGAAGTAGCCGACTATTATGCTTGGGCCTACTCCATTCCAGCAAGTTACGCTGGCAAAACCATCAAGTTAACCGGCTACCTCAAAACCGAAAATGTAAGCGATGGCTTTGCTGGTCTCTGGCTGCGCCTTGACCCTCAGGTCGGTTTCGATAATATGGCCGATCGCGGCATTACCGGAACCACCGACTGGCAAAAGCTTACGGTAGAACTCCCCTTAAAACCAGAAATGACCAAGTCCATTGTTTTCGGCAGCGTGCTCGTTGGCAAGGGAAGCGTCTGGGTGGATGACCTAGAAGTCACCATCGATGGTAAGCCTTTGGCCGAAGTTCCAGAATACGTAGTCGTGCCCAAACCAGCCGACCTGGACACCGCTTTTAACCAAGGCTCAGGAATTGAATTTCCTGAATTAACGCCAGCATTAGTGTCCAAGCTTACCCTCATGGGAAAAACTTGGGGACTCCTAAAGTATCACCACCCAGCTATCGCTGCGGGTGAATACAATTGGGACTTTGAACTATTCCGCGCCCTACCCAACTTCCTTACCACAAAGGAACCAGCCAACTACCTTGATGAATGGATAAAAAGCTTCGGAGCGCTACCGCCTTGCGAAGATTGTGTTGAGTTACCCGAAGCTCCTGTACTTACCGCCGATCATAGTTGGCTACAGGAACAAAGCGTCGGGGAAGACCTAAAAGCTTCCCTCCAATCGCTTCTTAATAACCGCAATAAGCTAGACTCCCACTACTATATAGGGGCCAGCCCAGGCATTGGCAATCCAGATTTCAAGAACGAAGCCGCTTATAAAAACATGCCCTATCCCGATGCAGGATTTCGATACCTTGCCGCCATTCGCTTCTGGAACATGATCCACTACTACTTCCCCTACCGCCTGGAAATGGACGTAGACTGGAATACAGCTTTAAATGAAAATATTCCAGCTTTCCTTGATGCGAAAAATGAATTCGAATACGAACGCGCCGCCATCAAGATGATCGGCCAAATAAAAGACACCCACGCTAATCTCTGGGGCGGCAATAATGCCGTACAAGAGCAACGTGGGAAATTCTTCCCGCCCTTCCGTGCCACCTTTGTAGAAGGAGAATTGACCGTAGTAGACTATTACGATCCAGACGCAAAAACAACCGCTCCTCTTGTCGGTGACGTCATCACCTATGTAGATGGAAAGTCCGTAGAGGAATACATCAAGGAGAACGAGCCGTATTTCCCAGCCTCCAACCAAGCGGCGCGCCTTCGGGATATTGGGGAAACCATGCTACGTTCTACTGACTCCGTAGCCACCTTTACCATTCGCCGCGACGGTAGAAGTTTACCGATCAACATCAAGCTTTACCCGCGTAAAGACATCACGGGCTATTACCGATGGTACCGCCGTACCAAGGACCCCTCCTACAAAATGCTTAAGGATAGTATCGGCTACCTCACCCTAGCCAATGTGACGAACGAAGACTACGCCGCCGCCAAAAAGCGCTTCCAAAACGCCAAGGGCATCATCATCGACATCCGTAACTACCCATCCGCTTTCGGCCCATTTGCTTTTGGGGGTTTCCTCATTGATGAGCCAACGCCATTCGTCAAGTTCTCCAATATGGCCCCGAATAATCCCGGCTACTTTACGATGACGGAGCCGATCACGATTATGCCTGACCCTGCTCCCTTCACGGGTAAAGTTGTCGTTCTTATCAACGAGCTTTCGCAAAGCCAAGCCGAGTACACTACTATGGCCTTTCGGGCTGGTAAAAACGTAACCGTCATTGGCAGTACAACAGCGGGTGCAGACGGCAATGTTTCACCCATCCCTCTTCCTGGCGGCATGCGGACCATGCTCAGTGGCCTTGGTGTCTTCTACCCCGACGGCGGTAAAACCCAACGCGTAGGCATCGTACCGGACATCGAATTACGCCCCACCCAGGCGGGAATTAAGGCCGGAAGAGATGAGCTGCTGGAACGAGCGATTTCGGAGATTTTGCGAGAAAAGAAGTAAAATCGCGCTTGGTTCCACCACCACTTTGTGGTCTTTTTAAACTACTGTTTAATCACTTTTTTGAGGGTGCGTTTACTGCCTTGTCTAAATTCCAAGAAGTAGATGCCAGCTGGTAAGTTTTCGGTAGAAATTGTGGCCTGCCCCGTCAGCTTGGTGGTGCTGATGGTTTCGCCGAGAGTATTGAGTAAGCGAGTAGTAATGGTTTTTGAAAATGGCCTTTTAGTCTCGAGGTTAATGAAATGAGCGAAGGGATTTGGGGAAATAATGATTTTTATGTCCTGAGTCAACTCAGCTACTGGAGTCAACCATAATCTACATTCCCCAAAATCGCCGAGACAATAATCTACGAGTACGTGGGTCTCTGAATTAGTTATGTAGGAAGATCCACCTGAACTAGGCCCGTAAAAAAGTGACCCGATCCCCTCATAGTAGGGTCCATCCCACGATTTTAGTACCTTCCGCTGCCGACCAAAATGGTACTCATAAAGCACCTCAGTAACGACAAGTGCCCCGCCCCCAGTGTCAAAGCCCCAACCCTTCAAGGTATCTCCCATTTCTAAAGAATATTCTTGTAATAATGTATCTGGAGTAAAATCAGCAGCTCCTTCTCGTCGGCCGATCCTCATAATTCCGTACACGCGTTGTGCCGTAGTGTCATCCCGTAACATACCAATTAGTCGCCTTTCGGGGAGTACTTCATAGGGGGCGGCTAACGGAGGCACCCCTTCTTCTGGCCAGTAGACCAATCTATGTTCATATAATTTCTTGTACGCTTTCTGGTTAATTATTGTATCTCCAGAAATAGTTCTCAAGAAGGCATAGTAGCCCTGAGAAAACTCTAGATCAGAGTCCAACATTACCCAATTCGCCCCTTCCACCGCCGTAGGAATATATTGAGCTTCACCAGCTCTTGAAAGGAAAAAACAAATAACGACAAGGTATAGGTATCGCATAGTAGGGTATTTAGATAAGTAGGTTTTACGTAAGATACAACTCCAGGCCGTCCTTTGCCGATAATCCACTGTATCAATTTTGCACGGGTCATTCGACAGACGAATAATCCAATCCCCCCCCGATCCCGAAGGGACCTTCCCCTCCAGCCTGGGGTCAGCGAGGGCGGCAGCCCGAGGGCAGCCCCTGGCTAAATTTAGGATATGAAGATTTACCCACTTGCGAGGGGTTCCGGCAATCGCTTCCGCGATTGACCGCCACCACCTCGCTAAAGTAGATGACCACTTTGTGGTCTTTTTAAACTACTGTTTAATCACTTTTTTGAGGGTCCGTTTACTGCCTTGGGTGAATTCTACGAAATAGATTCCCGCTGGAAGGTTGTCGGTAAGAATGGTGGTTTGCTCCCTCAATTGGGCGGTGAAGATGATTTCGCCGAGGGCGTTGAGTAAACGGGCGGTAATAGGGTCTGAAGTAGGCTTTAAAGTCTTAAGATTGAGAATATGAGAAAAGGGATTGGGGAAAAGATCAATTTTGGCATTAAGATCGGCTTCCTGAGTATGCACAAGTTCGTTTTCAATTGGTAATAAATCCGAGCAATCTGCTAAAAAGCATCCGTTAGGGTGAAGACGGAACAACCAACCCTTGGACTCAGAAAGCTCATCATTTCCAAAACCAATTTCTCCCACGCCTACCAAATCCTCGTTCTCTGCTATAGTCATACCATGAATTCGACTATATAGCGGTGTTCTTGAATCGCCGTCTAGAGAAATTTTAAGTAGATGGATTTGATCTCCATCTGTCCATCCATTTGGCTTGAAAAGAACGCCTTTCTGCTTAGCATGAGGTGAATAAGTAGTTCCATAAACTATTATCTCACCATCTTTTTCCTGAGTCATCCCGTAAGGAAGAAATCTAAGATCAAAGCGTTCGGGTGGCGAGCTGAAGTCAGAATAGACCCAAAGTCGTCCTTGTACCGAGCCGTATGGAGGGCAAGATCCTGCACAAGCAAAACTTAAGGATCGCTGTCCCTCTAACAATGCAACTCCCCCATTTGGAAGAATAAGAACCTCACTATATGCGTAGTTAAATCCATATGTTTCTTTCAAATTTTTGGCCCAAACTTCATCTCCTTCGGTAGTTAGTTCAATAATTTTAATCTCTCCGTTTGGCGCACCAATTCCCCTTTTTGAGTAAACTATTAGGAAATGCCCATTATCGAGAATATTCCCTGCCAGATATCTATGAGTTGTATCCGCCGCACCAACTCGAAAGGAAGATAAACTGTCAAGGTTTTTGTCATAGATATTTACTGCTATTTTAGTATCTGCAGCAAATTCGTAACTACTCGTAGACATTACTACGAGTAATGAGTCTCCGCGAGAAAACAGATCATTTGTATTTTGATGACTGACATCATCGATAAATTTTTCTGCAATTACATCTCCCCACTTGTTGAAACTTTGCAGACTAACCTCCTCATGCCCTCCACATCCAAATGCACACATATTTAGTAAAACTGAAATACTATCACCTAAACGAGTAAATCTTAAATCAGTCGAACTGTTACGCTCTGAGAATGTGTTAAATGTAGACTCCCATTCTTGAAACAAATCAGAATAAACATACATCAATCCCTCTTGAAAACGAACAGGTCTAGAATGCCCCCATTCAGTTCGTATCAAATAATCATCGTCCCACATTTCCACGTCCAGCAATCTCGCGTAGCCCGAAAAGTCTATGGCATGAGAAAAAGTCGATTGTGCTTTTCCAGATGATTGCAGAAAAGATAATATAATAGCAAGGTGTAGGATGTATCGCATAAGAGGGTGTTTAGATATAGGCTTTCCGTAAGGTACAGATTGCAACAATCATATGCTACGAATCCAAACACCTACCTAGTTCCTGGTCTTTCTTCGGACCAATATTTTGCTCGTCCCTAGCCCCGAGGGGACCTCTCCCAACTACAAAAGGATAACCTATAGCCATAGTATTCCAAAAAACAAAAAAAGCGCACACCAGGATTGACCCCCCGGCGTGCGCACCAAAGCTAAAAAAGGTGTGATTGCTGAGGCTGGCACTTAATCGAGCACCAGGCTGAGCAAATAGTTATTCTGACTGTTCGTCAATAGGGAGTGGATTGGTAGTTGGTACTTGGTCTTTAGTAATTGGTATTACAACCAAATACTAATTACTAAAAACCAAGTACCAACTAGTCTACCGTATCGTGCAGGTACCGGTTACCGGTCCGTAGTGGCATTTCCTCGTCGCCGGAAATGCTCCAACGGCTCATTTCCTGTTGGTCGCTCGGGGCGACGTTGTCGAGTTGGATGTTGCGGCGCAGGTAAGCGGGTTGGTTCTCCAGCTCGTTTACCACTTTAGGGTTGCTGAGCTTGGGCAATTCCTTACGGTTACGCAGCGCCTCCCGGCGCTCGCGGTCGCGGGCCTCCATTTCCAGACGTTGGGCTTCGCGACGAGCTTCCTCTTCGTTCTGGAGGTAGCTGTTCGTGAAGCTGCGGTCTTCGCGGGTACGCGGGCGGAGCCGCGCCTTAGCTTCTTCCAGGTCCTCGAACTCGAAGGTAGTAGTGCCGGCGTTGTCCTTGGTGTAGCCAACGGGGTCGGCTTCACCGGTGATGTCTTCCAGACTGACGCGGGTTTGGGGCGTCTCGTCCTTACGGGCTTTGTCTTCGTCCAGGTGCACCACTTTGCGATCGGTGCCGCTGGCGGTGTAGATGGATTTCTTCTCGCCAAAGCCAGTAGCGATGACGGTCACACTGATCTTGTCACCCAGGCTCTCGTCGTAGCAATTACCCCAGATGAGGTCCGTACCGTAGCCGGCTTCTTCCTGGACAAATTCGGTGATCTCAAAGATCTCATCCATCGTCACTTCCTTCGTGCCGGAGGTGATGTTCAGTAGGATATGGCGCGCGCCCTGGATGTCGTTGTCCTCCAGCAGTGGGCTGTGTAGCGCTTGGTCTACGGCCTGGCGGGCACGGTCGTCGCCGTCGGCGGTAGCGGTCCCCATAATGGCAACACCACTTTCGCGCATGACGGTATTAACGTCTTCGAAGTCAACGTTCACGTAGCCAGGAACGGTGATGATTTCTGCGATGCCCTTGGCGGCAGTGGTCAGGATGTTATCGGCCTTAGCGAAGGCTTCGCTCAAGTTCAGGTTCCCGTGGATCTGGCGCAGCTTATCGTTGCTTACCACGATCAGGGTATCCACGTTTTCCTTGAGTTGGTTCAGACCTTCCATGCCGTTGGTGGCGCGGCGGCGGCCTTCAAAGGTGAAGGGCAGCGTAACAATGCCAACCGTTAAAATACCCATTTCACGGGCCGTCTTAGCAATGATCGGCGCGGCGCCGGTTCCCGTACCACCGCCCATACCGGCAGTGACGAACAACATGCGGCAATTGTTATTGAGGTACTTCTTTACCTCCTCGATGCTTTCTTCGCAGGCCAGTGCCCCTACATTGGGCTTAGAGCCGGCACCACGCCCTTCCGTCAGGTTAGGGCCGAGTTGCATTTTGGTGGGTACCGGACTCAATTCCATGGCCTGGTGGTCCGTATTACAGATGGCGAAATCTACACCAATAATACCTTCGGAGTACATGTGGTTGACGGCATTAGAGCCGCCGCCACCGACGCCGATTACTTTGATGATGGGGGCTTCGCCCTGGGGGAAATCAATAGTCATGATGGGTTATTT
>JBCDGT010000167.1:0-6837 GCA_038750915.1 Bacteroidota bacterium | reverse complement strand
CAAAAATTAAGCTGGCTGATTCAAGCACAATGATTTACCGGTCCTTTTTTGCGCCCCTTACGTTGGTGGAGACGGAAGGAAAACTTACTATAGGATACCGTACACCATTGCAACAGTGAACTGGTCACAGTGCTAGAATAGTAATAACCATCAATTAAATACTTCTCCATCAGGAGAGCCTTTGGTCAAATTTTTCATGAGTAAGGTCTATCTTAAACCTAACAGTGTTTATCCATACAAATCTGGAAAAACATATTTGTTGACAAATTTAAATAGAAAATTTGATATAACACCTAAAATTTAGTACGCCTTCCGTCCCTACTTTCACTGCTTTCGCCCCATTTCTTGGCACCTGCGACCGCGGCCGGATAATTAGTAGTTGGTATTTAGTGGTTGGTATTTGGTGATTTGAAAGGTGAGTCAAGCACTACCTTGCCCTTTCACCCATCTTGCTGGGACATTTAGTCAAATCAGCCGCCGCTGGTCCTTGATTCGGGCTTCCAGCTCTTGTCGCTTCAATTTGGAGACTGGCAAAGAACGGTTATCTTCCATCACGATTGCCCCCCCGCTAGAACGTTCAATCGTTTTCACGTAACGCAGGTTTACCAAAGCCGTATTGTGGCAACGGATAAAGCCGTAGCCATCCAGCAGGTTTTCGTAATACTTTAGGTTTTTAGACACGACCAGCTCCTCTCCCGATTTAAAGTGAAAGTGGGTATAACTACCATCCGCCAGGCAATACATAATCTCGCTGATGTAAACCATCTCGTAACCCTTTCCCGTAGCCAGGGCCACCTTATGTTGCCCACGGTTGAAATTTTGGACGTGCATCATCATCTGTTCCATCGATAGGTGGAGCGACTTATTACCAATGCGGGAAGTGGCATTATTCACGGCTTTGATCAGGTGGGGAATTTCAATTGGCTTGAGCAAGTAATCTACCGCCATGAATTCAAAGGCCTTCAGGGCGTAGTGATCATGGGCCGTAATGAAAATGATCTCAAAGTCGACCTTGCCTAGTTTCGTCAAAAGAGAGAATACCGTTTCGGAACCTAGCTGAATATCAAGAAAAACCAAGTCTGGTCGTTGCTGGAAAATCAGCTTTTCGGCTTCTACAATATTGGCGGCTACCCCAGCAACTTCAACATTCGGGCAAAACTGACCGAGTAGGATACTGATATTTTCCCGGCTATTTGCCTCGTCATCCACCACGAGGGATTTTATTGTTAGCTGATCCATATTTGTAATTTTCCTTTTCCATGAAGGGTAAATAAATAGTCGCACGCGTCCCCGCAGGCTGTCCATCCTGATGGAGATCCTCGATGGTAACCTCCGCTTTTTCGTAACCGATTTTACGCAGGAAGTCCACCCGTTGGGCAATATTAACCGAGGCAATGGAAAGATGTTGTCCCGCTTGTTCGCGGCTGATCTTACCCGCTGCCTTCCGCCCCCTTCCGTTATCTTTAATCACACAGATTACCCCATCTTCGTGCTGCCGTAGTCGCACGAGTAAATTGCCCTGTCGGTCCAGCCCGGAAAGACCATGAATCAAAGCATTCTCTACTACGGGCTGGATCATCATGCTAGGAACATCAAGGTTCTTGTCTAGCAAGCTTTCCTCCACGTCAAAGTCGTATTCGAATTGATCGCGAAACCGGAGTTTTTCTAACTCTAGGTAAGTATTGATTAGCTTTATTTCTTCCTCCAGCTCAATGTATACATTTGCCGAGTATTTAGTAATCAGGCGCAGCAAAGCGGCAAACTTCCCCAAATAACTGTACGCCTCAATTTTTTCTGACTTAAGGATGTAGTTTTGAATTCCACTCATCGCATTATAGATGAAATGTGGATTCATCTGGGATTGGAGTACCTGCAATTTGGTCTCCGCGATCGCTTTACTTTGATTGGCAAGCTTAGTTCGGTGCCGAGCCCGCATTAACGCGAAAACACCCAGGAATGCTAATCCGGCTAAAAACAAATACTGGACGTAACGCCTTCGTCGTAAATCGTAGGCCAACTGATTAGCGGCTTCTTCCTTACGCAACAGCTTTATCTGAAAATCACGGTCACTAATTTTTTGCTTTGTCGCCAGGGATTGTAATTTCTGGTTGGCTTTTGCCCCCGTTTGTTCTTCCGCGATAGCATGAAATTCTTTGAACTGTTGTAGTGCACCTTCATAGTCTCCGATGCCTTCGTAGTAATCAACTTTGTCTTTCAGGCAATGATAAATGCCATACCCATAGTCAATGGAATAAGACAATTTACACCCCTTATCAAGGTGTCGGTAGGCTTGGTCAAAATCCCTCTTTCCTAGGTAGGCTTCGGCCAAATTAAGGTTGAGGATAACATTAGTTACCGAAGCTTCTTGATCGTCCTCAATCTTTATTTCTTGTAATAGATTAATGGCTTTATCGATTTCGCCGCCAGCAAAAAAAGCAAAGGCAATGTTGAGGCTAATCATCAATTCGAAACCCGGCAATTGGTGCTGCTGAGAAATTTGCCTACCCTCCTCCAAAAGGAACATGGCAGTATCCGGCTTCCCCATCATATGATAAAGACTACCCAGATTCATCTTTCCTAAAGCTACAATTCCCGGCTTATTCGTTTTTTCGCCCATATCGATTGCCCGAGTAATGAAAGACTCCGCCGTTAAAAAGTCTTTAGAATGGATAAAGGGAGCTCCTAAATTATTGAGTATCCAGCCCATGGCTACCGAGTCGCCGGTTCCTTGCGCCAGTTCAAACGCCGGTTGATAATATTGAGTCGCCTCCGTGTAATTACCACTCAGGTATTCGATTCGGCCGGCGGCATACTTAGCCATAGCCGCATTAGTCACCTCTCCTACTCTTAAGAAACGTTGGTAGGCCAGGTCAGCATAGTAAAGGATGTTTTCTGAATTACCGTAGGCTTCTTCCCACTGACTGCGCAAGTCAAACCAGTTTTCCAAGCTCCTAGTCGAAGGGTCAGCCAACAAGAATGGAATGAGGGCCTCTACCAAGGAGTCCGTTTTTGTAGAGTCAAGGTCAGCCAAGATCAATTCGTGTGGCGGCATACTATTGACCAAGCTATCCAGGCCTATTGCATTTTGCTGCGGGCTTTCGTCTATTGGCTCCGAGAGACCACACCCTACCAGCAAGCAGAACAGCCCAATAGCCCCGAGAACAAAACCATATCTATTTACCAACTGTGCCATCATGAGAGCTTTAGGTAGAATGCATAATTACTACATAACTCATTAACAACCAGTATGAGTAAGCACATAAACGGGGTAAAAGCGGGGATTAAAGCACTAAATCTTGTCTATTCGTGAACTCAAAATAGCCACAGATGAATTCCTCCCGTCAGGTACCCCCGTCTATGCTTACTTTCACATTAGCATTCAGATTTTATGAACAACACACTTTTTTAATAAGGTTTTTTGAGATAATTATTGAAATCAGTAGTGGCTATCCTCTATTTTCGGGGGATGGCCACTATTATTCTAAATACACACTTAGTCCTTTCTCCCAAATTTTCATCCACTATCAAGCATTTTGGGGCGCGACCGCAGGTGATAGCAAAGGGTATTGAGCAGCGCTTTTAATAAATAAGTAGGGCCGGCCAAATCGGACCGACCCTTGCTTCTTATGGCCTATTATCAAGAATAGACCTTACACTTGAACAACATATTCTTAGCAAGTTTCTCGACTTTATTTCCTAGTCGAAAACTTGCGCTTAATCATTTGAACCACTCCAGAAGAAGTTACCACAATCCACCTTCAATACTTCGATGGTTACGGAATTGCTTACGGGCGGACAATCGCTTGGCGGAGCCAAGTCACCTGGGTCTCCGGAGGTTAGCACGAGCGTCAAAGTTCCCCGCAAGGCATCTTCCTGGCTGGTAATGTAGGTGGCCGCAATCCCCAATTCGAAGGGAGCCGTTAGTTCGTTACCACCAGCATCCAAGAAGGTTCCCGTTCCGTCGGGGGTCGTCCAGAAACCACTGAGGTACGCCGGCGTTACGGAGGCATCTTCTAATAGGTTAATCGGCTGCGTAGAGCAGATGGAGAAAGGATCAGCTACCTCCACTTCAATGACACAAGCTACGCCTGCATCAAGGGTCAGGTTTTCTCCACCCGAAGGAATGAAACCCGTTCCGCCGCTAGGGGCAGTATTGTCGGTTGCAGCAGTAGGGGTAGCATCCGAGTCATCAGTATCCGAGCCAACATTAGGAGTTGTAAAGTCGTACAATTCAGGGTTGGGAGCAGTACCGATATCAAACACTACGTAGTAATCTCCAGGAGGTAATTCCGAGAATTTGTAGGCGCCCGTAGGATCCGTGACTGCATCCTCAACGGGATCTCCGTTAACGTCGGTGCCGGCGTAAGGCTGCATCGTTTCGCTGTCGTAAAGCGTCACGGTGACACCGGCTAAGGGGGTATCTCCGTCAGATTGGGTACCGTCCATATCCAGGTCGACAAATGCGGTATCACCAACACAAACGGGAGCGAAGAGGCCAAAGTCAACGGTCATGTCACCATTTTCGTCGACTAGTGGGTCGTCGTCATCGAGATCTCCACCACTGCCTCCTTCCTGGCCAGAACCGCCGCCAGTAACGGGTTCACCACCGGGGGTTAATTCCACCACCGGCGAGCAAATGACGGTACTGGGGCCATCGGGCTGGAGGCCATTATCGTCGCCGTCTACTCCATTATCCGAATCAGAGGTAGCAATATCATCAGAAGAGACGTTAATCACCTCCAGTACTTCTCCTTGGTCGAAGGCCGTCGCAGGAATCACGACGTAGTATTCGCCGGGGATCAAGCCCGTAAATAAGTACTCACCGTTCTCATCCGTCAGATAAGTTGTTCCAGCGTCGCCATCGGTGCGAGCATCACCATCTGCCCCGATATCAACGAGGATATCATCCGTTTCTCCGTTTCCAGCATCGTCCTTGTTACCAACTACGGTATATAGTTCTAGGGGTACCAGCGGAATTCCCGGATCGGCACCGTCCTGTTCACCGTTGTTTTCCTCATCTTCAAAAACGGTACTACCAATACTTAGTGGGCTGAAGAAGCCGAAGTCGACCGTCATATCACCGTTTTCATCAACGAGTGGAGACGCATCGTCCTGATCGTTCCCCTGGCCATTTTCCGGGTTCGTTGGGTCATCATTGGTAGGCTCCTCTCCGGCTTGTAGGTCAATTACTGGGCTACACACTACCGTTCCAAGGCCGTCGGGTTGCAGGCCGTTATCGTCGCCGTCCGTTTGGTTATCTCCGGCACTAGAGCCAATATCCGTAGAAGAAATCGGTGTATCTGCTAGGGCTGCTGCATCACCAAAATCAGTAGCGGGAATGACCAGGTAATATTCTCCGGGTATTAAACCAGTTACTAAATAGTCTCCCTCACTGTCCGTCACGAGTGGCGCGCTATCCGTTGGTGTAAGCGCATCACCATCGCTACCAACGTCAAGCAAGACATCGTCGGTCTCACCGTTGGTCGCGTCGTCCTTGGCTCCCACTACGGCATACACTTGTATTTCTACGCCGGGGATACCATCCTCTCCAGTGTCTTGGATGGCGTTATCATTTTCATCTACGAATACGGTAGAGCCGATGCTTAACGGACGGAAGAAACCGAAGTCTACGGTCATATCCCCGTTCGTATCCTCCAGGAAACCAACATTATCCTGGCCTGCTCCCGGGCCACTTTCGTCATTAGGGCCAGTTCCGTTGGCTGGCTCTTCGCCTTCCGCTAACTCAATGACTGGACTACATACGACGCCACCTAAGCCATCGGGCTGCAGGCCATTGTCGTCTCCATCCGTTCGATTGTCGGCATCAGAGGTGGCAATGTCCGTGGAAGAAATGGGAAGTTCGGATAAGCTCCCACTGAAATTACTTGCGGGAATTACTACGTAGTAGGACCCTTCCGCTAATTCTGAGAAGAAGTAGTTTCCGCTTGCGTCAGTCAAATAGGGTAAATTATCCGTTGGGGTACTCAAATCACCATCAGAGCCCACTTCCTGCAGTAAGTCATCGGTTTCACCGTTTATGGCGTCATCCTTATCTCCGACCACGGCGTAAATCTGAAGCTCCACGTTGGGGATACCAGCTTCCGTTGGATCAAGTAGTCCGTTATTGTTTCCATCTTCAAAGACGGTGGATCCGATGGAAAATAAGGGAGAACAATCCGCCGGAGCATCGTAGGCGTTTAGGTTGGTATTGCTACAGTTGGTGGTCGTCGCAAAGGCAGCAGTTACGTCAATACCCGCCGTACCATCACTCGTTAGGCCAGTAAGCGTAAAGGTTTCTGTTTCATCCGTACCCGAGGGTGTAAAGCTCTGACTAGCACCACCATTTAGGGTAATCACGATATCTTCACCAGCAGGAGCAACACTGTAAGTTACGGATACTGCTAGCGTATAAGAATTAGTAGGTGGATCACAATCGCTAGGCACGGCGCTGTTCACCGTAATTTCACAGGTTGGCGAACAATCTGCGGGGGCGGAGTAGGCGTTGGGCAAGGTACCCGTACAACTCGTGGTGGCAGCAAACGTCGCGGTAACATCAATATCCGTCGTACCGTCGCTCGTTAGGCCCGTCACCGTAAAGGTCTCCGTACCCGCTGCGCTGGCGAGGGTAAAGCTTTGGCTGCCTCCATTATCCGTAGTGATCGTAATCATTTCTCCAGCAGGAGCGTCGACGTAGGTCACCGTGACGGCCAGCGAATACGTATTCGTTTGCGGATCACAATCGCTGGGTACTGCATCATCCACCGTAATCGAACAGACCGGAGAGCAATCATCCGGGGCCGAGTAGGCATCCGTACTGGTGTTCGTACAGGCCGTGGT
>JBCDGT010000166.1:0-6851 GCA_038750915.1 Bacteroidota bacterium | reverse complement strand
GGATGCCCTTTTGTAGTAGGGTTAAGGCGCCATCAACGTCTTGATTTTGTACGATTTGTTGCCAACCAGCTTTTAGGTCGGCATAGCCCGCCGGCCCATCTTCTGGTCGTTCGCGGACTATCTCCTGCTCCTGCGCCAGTTCGGCTTCGCGGCGTATTTGTTGGAAGGGATCATTAGCCATCTCTTCCTGCGGCAAACTTTCCAGCGCCACTTCCCGCTGTAGGTCTTTGAGTAGGTCTTTATCCAACGCACCAGCTTTGAGGAGTTCACCGACGGCGGCCTTAGCGGCATCGTCGTCCTTGTCGAGGGTGAAGGCTTGGACGGCCAGGATGCCTTCCAGTTCGCGGGCGGCGTTGCCGCCGCTGGCTGCTGGCCGGGCTTTCTCCAACTCTTCGGCCAGGGCTTCCCGGGCGGAGCGGAGGCTGGGGGCGTCAAGGCCTGCAAGTAGCTCATCTCGCAAGCGACGACGAAGATGACCTTCGTGCAGGGCGGGCCAACGGCTGAGGGCCAGTAGGCCATCGTGGTTAACGGTTACGCCATGGGATTCGAGGGCACGACCAATGGCAACCGTCAGGTCGAAGTTCGGTGCTGGATGAATGGCTAGGGCACTGGCCCAGCGGAAGAGCTCGGGTTGCTCCTTGAAATACGCTTTGATCTCACGGGCCCGTCGCCACCGGCGGTGCCGCGGGTCGGCATCCTTGTTACGTAATCGCTGCAGGGCTTCCCGCAGGGTATCGAAATCGGGTTTTTCCTTACGGCCATAGGTTTGCAGGTAGGTGGCTGCATTGGTGATGCCGAGGGTGTCGGCGGGAAAGATGGGAAAATGGCGGTAGAGGGTTTTCTCCTGATAGCCCCAAGCAATAGGCGGTACGGGGGTAAGTAAGAGGCGCTCCGGGAAGGCGGCAATCCAGGAAAGAACTTTTGGGTCTAGCTCAGGACGGCCTTCGGCACGTTTGTCTAGTAGCTCGTGAGCATCACCAAGAATTAAGAGGCGCTGGCCGCCGAACTGGCGGGCGACTTCATCTAGCGGTAAGCCGTGGGGCGTGCGTGCATTCCATACTCGATTAAGTTGCTGCTGGTAGTAAAAGACTTCAGCGTAAACGTCGCGACGATTTAATTCCGCCGCCAAACGTTTAAAAAGGCGGCCTTGATGGCTCTGAGCGTCGATCTCATCGATTAGCATGACGTATTCCCCCGCTCGTCGCCGCAGCGTGAAGGCAGGACTAGGGTAGCCGCCGGCCTTGACGGTAGCTCGTAGGGTTTTCTTGGCATCGAGATGCTTGCGACCGCCTTCTCCCGCCCGGTGGCGCATGCCACGGGCCAATTTGAGGTGACTAGGCTCGAGTGGTAAAAGGGCTTCCTGACTGACCCACGGAATGCCGTAGGGAGGCGCATCTGGCGCTGCTGGAACAACAGGTTTATTCTCCGCTTCCCGGCGGCGACGGGCGGCGGCTTCTAGGGCATCGATTTGGTTGCGCCACATCCGCCAGGCCCCCACTAGGAAGAAAAACCATCCTAGCAGTAGTAAAATTACCCACCAGGTACGGTAGCCTGAAATACGTTCGTAACTGACGGGCTCGTAGGGATAATAAGGCAGTACTACTTCCTCCTCGCCGTGGAGGTAGTTATGGGTAAGATTAGTATAACAGTAGTCTTCCGCCCCTGCTCTGGCGACGTTGAGGTTGACTAAGTATTGCTGGCCGAGTTCAAGGTTAGCCGGGGTAAACTCCCGTCCGTCATCAGGCACCAATAAACTATCTAACCGCCAACTGAAAATGAAAGCCTCTTGCTGAAAACCACTGCTATCTCCTTCTAGCTCCGCGTAGAAGGTTTGGGAGAAGTTTTGGGCTTGTTGCGGAACCTTTGCATTGATAGCCACCACTGGTGGTGGATCATCACATGCTACTCGAAAAAAATGCTCAATGGTGTGCCGTTCTTTCGTCTTAGGAAGGGTGACCGTTAGGATCGCTCGACGAAAGACATTGGAACCATCTACCGGTCCAACAGTGATGGGCAAAGACCAGTTGGAGGTATCACGCAGGATTTCTTCCTCTGTTTCCACGTTCTCCAACACCCATTCCCACGAGAGGGTGGTGCTATCGTGACCAGGGACAATACTGCGGTTGCGAAATAGATGTTGTTCCCCTTCGCGTACTTTTCCGGGGGCTTCAATTTGTAAGGCAACGGGCTCCGGATCGGGGCTAAAGAACCTACCGTAGATGAAGATGCCAAGCATACCCATCAGTAGTAATCCGAGCAACTGCATGACGCGGTCCTCTTCCAGCAGTCGATCGTACCAGTGTTTCTGGCGTGGCGGCGGCGGCGGAGGAATGACCTCCTTAATCTCCGTTATCTCTTCCAAGTAACCGGCATAGACCCGCTTGAAGGTCTCCTGCTCGGCACCATTACGACATAAGACTGGCCCCAACATCATCCCGAATTTTCTTAGGCCTCCGGGAGTCGACCAATCATCCGTCGAGAAGGACTCCAATAGCCGGTAGGATCGCAACCGATCGTCGGGCGAGAGCTGAAATCCTACGCCGGTTAGGCGGGCGAGGAGTTCTTCGAGGGGGAGTATGTTGGTACTTTGGTCTATTAGTACTTTGGTCTTTTGGTATTCGTTGACCTGGAGTCAACTATTTTTTGGCATTGTCTTCCTCGCCAGCGTAGCGGAGTAGAGAGGGCGGGGGGAGAGGCCCTAAATCAACTCCAGTAATTTCTTGCGGTCTTCGGCGGTTTTGACGAGTAGAGAGAGCTTATCCAAGCTTACTTCACCCTGATCGAGTACACCGCTAGGCTGCACAACGGCGAGCATTCTCAGCCAGGCAATGAGCTCGGCGGTGGAGGGCGCCTTGCGCAAATCCATTCCTTGCACCTGCGTGAAGCGCCCGATTAATGTTTTTAGTGCTGTCTCGGTAAATTTATTATGACCACCTAACTGGGCTTTGGCAATGCGCAATAAGGTATCGGGATCGGGAAGTTCGATGTGATGGAAGACGCAACGCCGCAGGAAGGCATTGGGCAAATTCTTCTCCGAATTAGAAGTCATAATGAGGACGATCCGGCGCTCGGGATTAGCCTTGATCTCTCGATTTCCTTGCTCCTTTACGTTGAATTTATAATGTTTGATCTCGTTGAGCAAATCATTGGGGATATCTCGGGGAGCTTTGTCAATCTCATCAATTAATACAACTGTACTTTCTCCAGTGAACTCCTCTCCTTTCAGTGCATTGGCAGGTGGGGTCCCTTCATTGCTGCGAGCAATGGCTAGGCCTAAAGCTTGGAGTTCGAGGAAGTTATCCACCGCAACCTCTTCGGTAGATGCGCCAGGTAAATTTGCTGCACGAAAGTGACTCAGGGCATCATAGGTATAAAAAAGATCCCGGGATTCGGCCGTAGTCTTAGTATTGAAGATAAGCGGTTCGGGGGCAAAATTTAGTCCGTGTTTGGCATTGTCGGCGGCTAGATCAGCGGCTACTTTAAAGGCTAGCTCCGTCTTGCCAGTTCCGGGAGCACCAGTTACCAATAGCGGTTGACCGAGCGCAATAGCAGTCTCAACGGCTGCCCGTAGATCTTCCGTGAGGATGTATTTTGCCGCCGCAAAAGGTTGTGGGCGTGCATCGCGAATAGTGAAGGACATGCTTAAAGACTTTCGTTGTAATCGTTGATGAGTTTTTGCAGCTTGGGGTTGACATCGGCCATGTAGTAGTCTTGCTCGCGGGGGAAGAGCTCTTCGCCGAAGCTGCGGGGGTGCAAAGCCCCAGGTATGACCTTGCGGTATTGCTTAAGCCACCGCACGACCTCTCGGCTGCTGACGCGATTGAACTCCTGGATGACACAAGCTTTAGGAATCTTCGCTACGGCTTCGCGAACTTCTTTGGCTTCATCGGGGTAACTTTCATCGAATTCAAAGGAGAAGAAGAAGAGGAAGCGCGGGGCATCCGTAGGCAATGGGCTCTCAGCGACATAGTCTATGAACCAGCACACCGTTTCGGCGGCTTTCTCGGGAGCTTCGTCGAGATCTTCCAGGCGAAAGAACACCGTTACTTAATCACCCAATCCCACGGCGGAGGTGCGGGGCGCTTGCTGACGGAAATAGTCGAGGTCTTTACCCAATAAAGGAGCGTGAGCGTTGGCGTCAAGACCGGCTTTATCATAAAGTTTACGAAGGAGTTCCTTGCGGTAATCATCTGGATTTTCTCGGTACCGGACGGCGTAGGGAGAAAGTCGCTCTACCGTACAGTCATTGAGCAAGTTAGGGTTGTCAATATCTCTGAAATGTCCCATAAGGTCATGGGCAATCCTTTCGAAGAAATGTTCGTGCTCATGGCGGTCATCACCGTGCAGGATGAAGAATTGACACTGTTCCCCCAAACCTCGATGGCCACAAAAGGCGTCGTATTGATTGTCTCGATTGACGGTGTAGCCGTGAAAGGTGTCTACCCCTGGCCGCTCCTTCGGCTCGTCCCCCAGTTTTCCGTCTTCTAGCCGGCTAATAAAATCCCAGACCGACTGCAAGTGTACCGCATAATGGTAAGGAATTTGGTGAGGTACCAACACGCCCATTGCTTTCTGGCTTTCCAAGTGATTGTAAGCCGAAAGCAGGCTGTTAACATCCGTCACGAATTGGGAGTGCTCCGCTGCTACGAGTTCCCCCAACCGCTCCAAGGCCGTAGGGACGTTGGCGGCAACTAACAGGTCTTTAATCTCCGCGAGGGTAGCGGGCATGGGCTGGGATCGTAATTTCGCCCGAAATATAAGGTTTTTGCTTATGTCTTTAGTTAGGGGGGAGCTGGGGCGGCCTGCGGCCTTCTGGGAACTGGGAACTAGGTAATATATTTCCCAGTTCCCAGTTCCCAGTTCCTAAACCCTAAAGCTTAAAGTGGAAAGTCGCCAGGTAGTAGCGTCCCAGACCATCTGAGGTGGTTTCCGTAGTGACGAAAGGCTGGACCGAACGGTTAATGATGGTATTCTGGTTGAAGAGGTCGGAGGCGGATAGCCGCAGGAAGTGCCCTTTCTTACGGAAGGGACGTAGTTCAAGACTCAGGCGCAGATCAGGGATGTTTTGCTCTTCGGCAAATTCATTGGCGGCGAAAATGCTGTAGAGGAAGCGACTTTCGAAGCGCCATTTTGGGCTGACTTCGAGTTCAAACTGGGTCAGAAAGTTATGGGTAGTTTGGGAAATGGTGGGGGAAGCATCATCCTCAAAACTATTAGAGAAGTTTCTTAGGTCATAACCTACCTTAAGGTAGCTGTCTTCGTTAAGTTCGGTGGTAATGTTAGCACCAAGGGTACTCGTAATAGAGGTATTTACCTTACTGACCTCATCAACGAAACCCTCTCCACGGCTTCCGTTGATGTTAGCTTGAATGCGGAGTTCACCGTTAATGAAATTCATGCCAATGGTCGTTCCGGTGAAAATACCACCACTCCAGGCATGGCCGACATTGACGGTCTGGTAAATTTGTTGGCCATCCGTAAAGGTAATTGCATTACCAAAGGCGTTGTCCGTATAAGTTAAGTTAAAATTGATGTTGGCACTTAGGGCACGGAACTGGTCATTGAACCAAAGGAAACTACTGAAACGCGTGTTTACGGCAGGCTCCAGGTTCGGATTACCAATGGTGACCCTTCCGGTGGTACCGGGTCGGGCAATGGTCTGTAACTGGCCAACGGAAGGAGCTTGCGCATTCGAGCTTACCCCTGCGCTGAAGAAGCCCTTTTTTAGGCGCATTCGTAGGCGTGCGTACGGCAGTAAAAAGTTGTAGTTCGTGTTGCGGACTTCATCCCCGGCCAGGTCAAGTGTACTAGCATTATAATTGGTGCCGAAGGATAAATTATTGCCTTTCCCGAAAGGATGAACCATTCCTACGCTGCCACCGAGTACGGACCAAGTCCGGTCAAGCAGGTTCGCGGCGGCTTGTTCCTCCAACTGAAAACGGAAGTCGCCCTCAGCGTTGTTGTAATTGTAACTGGTTCCAAGTGATAGGCGCCATTTATCGGAAAGGGGTTCCGTGAAGTTGAGGTTTCCGTTGAGGCCAGTAGTGGTGGTTAAGCGGTTCTGCAGCTGGCGTCCATTCTGGAGAGCACCTACTGGGATGGCCAGTGATTCTTCCAAGCCTTCGGTTAGGACATCGGTATCATTTTGGTTTTCTTGGTAGCTACCTCCAAGGCCAATCCGGAAAGTACGACCTTCCTTTTTACCTAAGCGGCGGTTATACCTGAGGTCGAGGTTACCACCCGGCTGATCCACTTCTGAGCGGTCCAGTACGCTGTAGTCCAGGTCATCCGCGCCATTTTGCTTGATGATGGTATTGGCGGTAGTGTTATTGTCCCCTCCGGTAAGGAAAAGAGATCCATCAATGCGTAAGCGGGAGGTAGAATCTAAGCGTTGGCGTAAATCAAATCCCAGTCGGTGGCTGTAACTATTGGCGGCATTGCCTTCCATCGTTTCGGTAATCCGGCTATTCCTGGTCTGGTTAAACGCTTGTAGGGTAGTGGCTTCTTGGAGCTGGTTGCGATCAAAAAGCGCATAGTCCATGGTGAGCTGACCGTCTTTACCGATGCTGCGCCCGAAGTTGACTCCTGCGGCGATGCTGCGGTTTTGCCCTGCTGCGGACCCATCATCAAAGGGGAGTTGGCCATCTCCTCCACCAAAAGAAAAGGACCTGCCCCGGCCGGAGCTGCCGTTGAAACCGGAAATTTCGTCTCCCGAGAAACCGACCTTGTTGACGTTATTAATTGTGCCTAGCACCCCAATCTGGGTGACGTCAGAGATGCGGAAGGTTTTACCACCCGCCTGGTAACGTTCTTGCGTACCGTAGCCGGCGTATAATTCACCAAATACTTTG
>JBCDGT010000165.1:0-6865 GCA_038750915.1 Bacteroidota bacterium | reverse complement strand
GGCGTTGGATTCTTTTTGATACCGACAACAGCTTCGGCTTCGGCAACCCCGAAGGCGCGCGTTTCAATTCCTTACGTCGAGCCATTACCGCTACTTCTAATGGTTGGCCGAACCAATACTGGGCCAACCGCATTCTACGCGATTTACTCAACGTAACCGAGTTCCGCCACCAGTTCATCAACAACTTCGCCGACGCCCTCAACCGCCGTTTCCTCTCCGAACGGGTGAAGGAACACATCGACACCTTGGCCCAGGCCATTGCCACCGAAATACCGACCCATTTTGCTCGCTGGAACAGCGATTCCGATGCGTGGGAAGAAAAAGTCGATCTGATGAAAAGCTACGCCACGCAGCGGCCACCTTTCATTAAGCAACACCTACTGGCGGAATTCGAATTACCAGCTTTTCACCCGGTAACGATCACCAATGACCATCCCGAACGGGGCTTCGTTTTCGTCAATCGACTCGACGTTCGCAATGCGCAGTGGACGGGGGACTACTTCGAAACCGTCCCCGTAAAATTCCGTGCCATCCCCACGAACGGGTACCAATTCTCTCATTGGGAAATAGACAGCGAAAGCACCGAAGCTAATATCCAGATAGATCCTACCAAAGCACTTACCCTACGCCCTGTCTTCAGTGAATCAGATGGTCAAACCAGTAATGTAGTTATCAATGAAATCAACTATAATTCCTTAGATGAAGCGGACGCCGGTGACTGGGTAGAACTCCACAACCCCAGTAGTAGCCCAATCGACTTGTCCGGCTGGGACCTCAAGGACGACGATGATACCCACGAGTTTCTATTTCCGGAAGGGACCATCCTAGACGCAAAGAGCTTCCTCATCGTAACCCGTAAGCCTAATGATTTTGCCACTATCTTCCCCAACGTAGATAACACCATCGGCAACCTCAACTTCGGTTTCGCCGGCAGCGGAGACCAAGTTCGGCTTTACGACCGGGATGGCGACTTAGTCGACAGCGTAGCCTACGAAGACAAAGCTCCCTGGCCCACTGCTGCAGATGGAGATGGCGCCACCCTAGAATTACTCTCCCCGGAATTGGATAATACCCTGGCCATAAACTGGGGAACGCGTAACCCCGACGGTGGTAGCCCGGGACGGCAAAACTGGCCCACCAGCCTGGCCCCCTCCACCGGAGCTATTAATTTTTCCAGCTACCCCAATCCTACTAATGGAGAACTTACCCTAAGTTTTAACCTGGGTACCCTTCATTACCTTACGGCTAATCTTTACCGCAGCGACGGAGCCCTAATAACCACCCTGTTCTCCTCCCCATTCCTGGCGGGGCAACGAAGCCTTACTCTGGAATTACCCGGTATTCCCCCCGGCCTTTACCTCCTTCAACTCGTGGATGAGGAAGGAAAGTCGGGTGCCATCCGTATCGTGAAGCGGTAGCAAGGTGCAGGGTTCGGCTAATGCTCGTTCCACGAGCGAAGGGTGCAGGGTACAGGTAAAAAAGATTATCAACCCTGCACCTTACACCTTGCGCCCTGCACCCTGTCATTGCACCTGCGTCCGCGCCCAAAAAAATGGGTAAAATTGTCTGGGCTCCGTAATAAGCGCCGCTTTGGAAAAGGCATTGATGCCCAAAGCAATTTAGCCGGCGAAAATTCGCTAATTTTGCGCAAAAGTCGATACCATGCATTTTGCCCTCAATGAAGAACAGCTGGCCGTCCAAGAAGCCGCCCGTGATTTTGCCCAACGTGTCCTCAAACCTGGCGTGATCGAACGGGATACCAACATGACCTTTCCAACCGATGAGGTCCGGCAAATGGGCGAGCTTGGTTTTATGGGCATGATGGTCAGCCCGGAATACGGTGGCGGCGGCATGGATAGCCTGAGCTACGTTATCGCCCTCGAGGAAATCTCGAAAGTAGACAATAGCTGTTCAGTGATCATGTCCGTCAACAACAGCCTCGTCTGCTGGGGGATCGAGCACTTCGGTACGGAAGAACAGAAAGCTAAATATTTGCCCAAATTGGCCAGTGGTGAGTGGATCGGCTCCTTTTGCCTCAGCGAACCCGAAGCCGGCTCCGATGCTACCCACCAACGCACTACGGCCGTGGACATGGGCGACCATTACCTCCTCAACGGCACGAAGAACTGGATCACCAACGGCGGCTCCAGTAGCTTGCACCTCGTTGTTGCCCAAACGAATCCCGAAGCGGGCCACCGCGGTATCAATTGCCTGATCGTGGAAGCGGATATGGAAGGGGTCAAAATCGGAGCGAAGGAAGATAAACTTGGCATCCGTAGTTCCGATACGCACACAATTATGTATACCGACGTAAAAGTGCCTAAAGAGAACCGGATCGGCGACGACGGCTTCGGCTTCAAATTCGCCATGAAAACCCTGGCCGGCGGACGCATCGGCATTGCCGCCCAGGCCCTCGGCATCGCCGGTGGTGCCTACGAACTGAGTGTGGACTACGCCAAGGAGCGCGAAGCTTTCGGTAAACCCATCTCCCAGCACCAAGCCATTGCCTTTAAGCTCGCCCAGATGGCCACCGACATCGAGGCCGCCAAAATGATGGTCTACCGCGCCGCCTGGCTCAAGGATGCGGGTATGGACTACAACCAAGCCGGCGCCATGGCCAAACTCTACGCCAGCTCCGTAGCCATGAAGCATACCGTGGAGGCGGTTCAGGTGCATGGCGGCTATGGTTTCGTGAAGGAATACCACGTAGAACGCCTGATGCGCGACGCTAAGATCACCCAGATTTACGAAGGCACTAGCGAGGTCCAGCAGATTGTGATTAGCCGCGGATTACTGAAGGGGCAGCTTTATGTTCCTACGGAGGAGGGTTAGTAGTTGGTATTTGGTATTTGGTAATTAGTAGTTGTTTTTCCTAAATACCAACTACCAAACACTAATCACCAAACCCTACCTTCGCTCCTGATGGAGCAACCGCAACCTACTCCAATTTCCCGACTGGGCTGGCTTGGCATCGGCGTCATTGCCCTGGCCTACGCTTACCTCTACTACCAGCGGACGCTCAATGGCCCTTTTCGCTTCAGTGACGACGTGGCCCAGCACTACCTCTGGTTGTTCGGAGAATTTTATGACACCAGCTGGCGGGATGGTTTTTACGCGAGTGCTTCTGGCGCTCTGCAGCCCTGGGGATATTACGCGCTGCTGAAAATTATTGGGCAGTTTGTCGATCCGTTGACCATCTCGCGTTATGGTGTCTTCGCTACGGCGCTGCTGACCGTCACTTACGCTACGGCTCTTTTTCGGCGGTTCGTCCCACTTACCCTCGCGGTGGCGAGTAGCCTCGTGCTTTTTCACTACAGCCTGGACATCGCCCAGGGCTTCCTGGCCCGCGGTTTTATGATTCCCCTGCTGTTGATCTCCGGCTATTATCTTGTGCGCCAAGACCGCCCCTGGGGCCTTGCCGGCAGCCTGCTAGCGGCAGCCCTGTTTTACCCACCCGCACTGGTGATTAACATTACGGTACTAGGCTTCTTCAAATTAGGGGAGCTGTTCGTATGGTGGCGCGCCCGCAGGATGCAAAGCGGAGAGGAAAGAGCAGAGAAGGTAGATTTTCCATTAAAGCACTGGGCTATTCTTGGCGGCGCTACCGCTTTTTCGCTTTTACTGATCTGGCTCCATTCTTTAGGAGTGAAAGCCCACCCGAGCCTCGGTAATTTTCTTCCGCGCGAGGTCCTGCTTTCCGCTCCGGAATTCGGTGGAGCCGGCCGGGTAGCCATGACCAACGTCATGAATACCAGCCTCGATTTCTTCATCAACTACTTTGCGGAGCGGTACCTTAAGTCTGGTTTCTCCCCAGTTTTCGAGTGGGTAATGATCATCCTGGCCGGAGTATTGGGCCTACTCCACCGCAAGCGACTGGGGCGCTGGGCGGGTTGGACCCTGGCCCTTACCGCTGCGACCTTACTTCTTTTCCTCTTCGCTCAGGCAGTATTCCCCCTATTGTTTTTGCCCGATCGCTTTATTGTTTATCCCTGGCGCTTGTTGGCCTTGCTGATCCTGGCGCTCAACGCTGCTGGTATTTACTGGTTGTTGCCCAAGGAATGGTTATCTACCCTATTAGTCGTGCTCTTATTGGGCTACGCCCACTACCGTAAAGTACCCAAAAATTTTGGCTTTGTTGGCCTAGATGATGCCGATAAATACGAGTACTACGACGCCATTCGAGCCTTACCCACGGATGCCCTGATTGCTGCGCCACCAGAAGTTGCTAGCTGGTTCCCCGTCATGACCCAGCGGATGCCCTTCCTCAGCAATGAATCCGCCCACGCCCTCTACTTTGAGCATTACCACGCCCAAATAATGCCGCGCTTCGCCGCTTATGCAGACGCCATTTCTACCCCAGGTAAAGACCTTTCACCCATCCTGGCTTTTATGCAGGAGTGGCACATCGACTACCTCATCGTTGATACCAAGCTGCTGCGGGAGCGGCGGCACCAGCTCTGGTCGCCGCATAAACAGATTTTCGAAAAACGGAAAGACGAACTGGGGGATGACGAATTCGCCCTTCTACAAATACCAGAAGACATTGGCGTTTGGGTGCGGAACCAGCATCGGATTATTTCGCGGGAAGAAATGGAGGGTTTGGTGGGGCAATGAGAGCAAGGGGCTGCGCCAGGACGACTGCGTCGTGTGGCTGACCCCTTGCTGGTAAAGAGCGTCCCTTCGGGACGAGCCGTACGACCACGAAGTGGTCCTCCAAGCTAGCAAGGGGTCAGCGCGGCCGCTAGGCCAAGTGCAGCCCCTTGCCGTATTTAGGCCAATAAGCGTAGGTAGTATTCATATATTTTATGACATTTTACGACTTAACTCCCAAAATTACCGGTAATTTTGGGAATTGAGTCGTAATTTTACCATATGGATTTACTAGTGAGACATCTGTACTCAGAGATTTCCTCCTTCCTCCCTACGGATAAGGCCATCCTGGTTCAGGGTAGTCGGCAGGTAGGAAAGACAACCTTAATCGAACGACTCACCGTCCGCTATAACAACGTATTATGGATCAACGGAGATGACATCTTAGACCGCGAAGACTGGGGAGACATTAACCGCGAAACGGTCTTACGGCAAGTAGCCCCTTACGACTGCGTAGTGATTGACGAGGCGCAACGAATTCGTAACGTTGGCCTGGCCATCAAGATAATTATCGACGCTAAACTAGGGAAAGCTGTTTTTATCTCCGGCAGTTCCTCGCTCAACCTCAACTCCACCATTACCGAACCGTTAACGGGGCGAAAGTGGACCTTCGAGTTATTTCCCTTTACGTACGGTGAGATCGAAGCTGAATTGGGAGCGCGTGCTGCTCGGCGAAGACTGGATAACACGCTCATACATGGCACCTACCCAGAAGTATTCACTGCCGAAACGTGGGGCGAGCGGCGGTTGCGGGAAATTGCTTCTTCCTATCTCTATAAAGATGTTCTCGAATACGGTAACATTAAAAAACCGGATGTACTCGTCAAGTTACTTCGCGCCCTATCCTACCAGGTAGGCAATACGGTAAGTATCCACGAGTTAAGCCAACTAGTTCGGGTAGATGCCAAAACCGTAGATCGCTACATCGGCCTGCTAGAAGACAGTTATGTCCTGTTTCGACTGTCTCCTTTGTCTACCAATCCCCGCAAGGAGTTGTCTACCTCCCGCAAAATCTTTTTTTACGACAACGGCATTCGTAACGTCCTAATTAATGACTTACGGGACTACACGGAACGCAATGATCGGGGCCCTTTGTGGGAGAATTACGTCATTGCTGAATTCCATAAAGCAGTGGCCTATGCGGGCAAGAGAGGAAGTCTATTTTTCTGGCGCAGCCGTGGCGGAGCGGAAGTAGACCTCATACTACAGTACAATGGGCAATACTTTGCCTACGAGATTAAAGCCAACCCTAAGAAACGCGTACGGTTTCCCAAAAGCTTCTTGGAGGCTTATACAGTTGCAAGCACGATTACGGTTCACCCCGATAACTTTTCCGAGCAATTGGCGGTGCTGAGGAACCGATTGGCTCTATAATGTAGTGCGAGGTGATAAGGAACATCCCATCGGGACAACCGGCACGACCACGAAGTGGTCCTCCAAGCTAGCAAGGGGTCAGCGCGGCCACTAGGCCAAGTGCAGCCCCTTGCCGTAATTTATAAAGCAATCGGCGCCCCCAACAAGTCATCTGGAATGCCAAATCCATTAACCAGCGCACCTACTTCGGGCCGCAATTCGGCACACAAAACATCCACTGCTTTGCGGATTGCTTTGGATTTCTGTCCGGAGATGTAATCGCTTTCCTGGTACCAACCGGAGTGGCCTTCGATGGTGTGGAGGGCGTAGAGCTGGATTACCTTTTTGAGCGTTGCCTTTAGGGTGCTTCCACTTTCCAGGGCATCTACCCGTTCGAGGCTTTTCTCCAATACGAGTGCTTCCACGTAGGCTTCAGCGGCAGCTATCATGTGGGTCTGACACCGCAGACCAGCCTCGTAGGCGCTAAGACCATCCTTGATGTAGGCCCTAAGGCGCTGCGCCAGCGTAGAGGTGAGGCGGCGGGAGCGAAACTCGAAGGCCGACTGGTAGAACCGCCGACCGGTGAGGTGCTCCCGGTCCGTTTGGCGGAAGACGATTGGGTTCTGTTCGGTGACGATGGTGGTCATTCGGCGGCCCATGTATTTTAGTACCGCGAAGTTGCCATCTTCCTTGAAGGCTTTCTTGAAGTCGGAGAGCAGTGACTTGGCCACTAGTTGCATCAAGACGGTATTGTCACCTTCGAAGGTGGTAAAGATGTCGGTATCGGCTTTGAGGTCGGCGAAGCGGTTTTCGGCCAGGTAGCCTTTACCTCCAGTTGCCTCCCGGCACTCCTGGATGGCGG
>JBCDGT010000164.1:0-6868 GCA_038750915.1 Bacteroidota bacterium | reverse complement strand
CCTGTTTGATTGCTCATTGACAATTGGTTAACGGAAGTAACTAAACGTTATAACTAAGTTTGCTTAATGATCTACCTAA
This sequence comes from Bacteroidota bacterium, assembly GCA_038750915.1. Taxonomy (GTDB): domain Bacteria; phylum Bacteroidota; class Bacteroidia; order Chitinophagales; family Saprospiraceae; genus Neolewinella. Next base: position 6,789 of record JBCDGT010000164.1, on the reverse strand, counting down.
TCCTCGGCGGCTCCATTTTACAGTATGCTTTCAGCTGGTTGCTGTACCAGCATCGTATTCCTTGGTATTACTTCTGGGCGCTACTTGCTATTAATATATTTTATCTCGGCTGGGCCGTTGATCTTTTCTTACCAGCGCCAATCAATAATCACGGTGGTATGCCGGCGCTTGTGGTGACCATCACAATGTTGGTTCTTGGCGGGGGGGCTAGTCTATTTGTCGCTTTTCTACATGCGAGCATCGTACAGGCCCAAGAAGAGGAAGCTGCGCTCGATGAATAAAATTCCAGCTCCTAGCCCCCTAAGCCTGCACCCGCGGCCGCGCAAAAAAAACTTAGCGTAAAATGAACACTAAGTAATCTGGTACTTTATTTCTTTTTGCCTAACATTGCAGTTGCTTAGCAAAGAGCTTTTTTAAGATACCGCCCCACTATGCAGAATCGTTCCGTTATTGACCACGTGAAACCGGAAATTAATGCCGGTCGCTTTCTGATCCAACGCGTTGTAGGCGAGGCAGTAAAAGTATCGGCCACGATTTTTGGTGACGGCCACGACTACCTGCGAGCGGTAGTGGAATACAAGACCGCCAAGGCTAGAAAATGGCAGTCAGTGGAAATGGAAGAGCACGGAAACGACTATTGGACGGCGGTTTTTCAAGTCACCGAACGCGGTATTTACCAATACCGGCTTGTCAGTTGGGTAGACCACCTCAAAACTTGGTATAAAGGCTTCAAGAAGAAGCACGACGATGGACAACCGATGGGGGTAGAACTCAAAATTGGAGCCAATTTCCTCACGGAAGTTGCGAGCAAGTTGAAAGGTGCTGCCGCCAAAGAGGTGAACGCTGCGATCAAAATGCTTAGTGGAGTGGAAGAAGAAGCGGTGGCTTACGTGTTGGGTGCCCCTTTTGCTGCCCTGCTACAAGCCTACCCACTGCGTAGGTTCGAAACAACTTATGATCATAACCTCAGGGTGAAAGTGGGCCGTGTAAAGGAACGCTTCAGTGCTTGGTACGAGCTTTTTCCTCGGTCGTCCTCTCCTGATGTTGACCGCGCGGGTACCTTCAAAGACGTAGAAGCTTTACTGCCACGCATCGAATCTCTCGGCTTCGATGTTCTTTATATGCCACCAGTGCACCCTGTTGGCCGCAAGAACCGGAAGGGACGTAACAATGCCGTCACGGCTATGGAAGGGGAGCCCGGGAGCCCCTGGGCCATCGGCGCCACCGAGGGCGGTCATAAAGCGATCCTTCCCGAACTGGGCGATATATCTGACTACAAAAACTTGATCAAAAAGGCCAAGTCCGAGTACGATATCGACGTTGCCCTCGACCTTGCCTTCCAGTGTGCCCCCGACCATCCCTACATCGAAGAACATCCCGAGTGGTTTATCTGGCGGCCGGATGGTACCATCATGTACGCTGAAAATCCACCGAAGAAGTACCAGGATATCGTACCCATTAACTTCGAAACGGAAGACCATAAATCGCTCTGGAAAGAGTTGCTCAGTGTGGTACTGTACTGGTGTGAGGCCGGAGTGACCATCTTCCGGGTAGATAACCCCCACACGAAGCCCTACCGCTTCTGGGAGTACATCATCGAAGCCACCCACAAGACATATCCCGATACCATTTTTTTGGCCGAAGCCTTTACCCGACCGGCCATCATGGCGGAACTGGCCAAGCGTGGCTTCCAGCAGAGCTATACCTACTTCACCTGGCGCACCAACCCCCAGGAAATGCGAGAGTACCTGGAAGAGCTGACTACCACGAACTTGGGCGAGGTCATGCAGCCTAACTTCTGGCCTAATACGCCGGACATCCTCGCTTACGAGATGATGGGCGCTAACAGCAATCAGTTCGTCAAGCGCCTGCTACTAGCCGCTACGCTTTCCAGCTCTTACGGTCTCTACGGCCCCAGCTACGAACTGATGGAGAACCGGGGCAATACCAACGGAAAAGAGGAGTACTACGATTCCGAAAAGTACATGGTTCGTCATTACGACTGGAGCTACCGCAACCGAATCACGGATGCCTACACCCTGATCAACCGTGCCCGAAAGACCAACCCTGCCCTCCAGCAAACCAATAATATCCGCTTCACCAGCAGCGATAACGGCAACCTCCTCAGCTACGTAAAGTGGGATGAGGAACGCACGAATTTCATCTGGACCATAGTTAACTTCGATCAGTACAACCGCCAAGGGGGACACGTGGGGGTACCACAAGACCTGCTCGGTACGAATGGCTTCAAGGTGACCGACCTCCTCACCGGGGCTCAGTATTGGTGGAATGCCCATTCTAACTACGTTGATATTGACCCTGGGCAATGGCCTGCGCACGTTTTTCTGGTCGAGTTTGGGTAAGAAACCATAAAAGCTTACTCATGAAAATTTCTGGAAAGTTTAGTGTTAGTATGAAGCCCCTGGAGGCATACGCACCGGCTACGGAAGGGGCTAGCCTTGGTCACATGTCTTTAGACAAGGAATATGAGGGAGACTTGAGTGGTAGCAGCAAGGGAGAAATGCTTACGGGTAGGAGCCCAGTGGCGGGATCTGCCGGCTACGTCGCCATCGAAAAAGTAAATGGTACCTTAATGGGCAAGCAAGGTACTTTCGCCTTACAGCACTTTGGGATCATGCGTGGGCCAGAAGAAAGCCGTCTGATTTTAGAGGTTATTCCGGATAGCGGCACCGGCGAACTTGTTGGCTTATCCGGCAAGATGGGTATCCGCAATGAGGAAGGGCAACATTATTACGACTTTGAATTCGAATTGGAAGATTAATTATTATCGTTTTGTCCTTTCTCCTCTACGGCCCCTCCGTAGTGTTTTTGGTGCATACTTATTAATCAAGACTTGTTGAGCCCGTGAGGTCATAGAGTTGATGGCCCCACCAAGTAAATTACCGGCACTAGGTGGAGATTTCCGGTTATCCAGTGAAGAGCAAGTACACGGAGGTAGTGCCCGCTCATCACCAAAACAAAGTTCATACTCATTACTCCAGCCGTTGCTTCCGGTAAGCTGTTGTTGCCAAAGCAGACTATCGCTGTCATGGGGGTAAACGGTAACTTGGCCTCGTGCGCGAACGGTAAAATCTTGCTCGACGGTGGTTACTGTGGCGAAAACATGCTTATAGTGTTTAACCTCTACGATTTTTTTGATCGTCAGCGTGTCATTAATCTTTTCCGCGACTTCCTTTTTTTCGATGTAGTCAAGCACTCGCTTGCTGTAGGTCCGGCTGCTGGATGTTTCATTCGGCCCGTTTGTATCGTATTCAAAATAGGTGACTTCGGCTTCTAGGTCAATCCTATCCTTGGTGGAATTAGTGAGAATACGCGTCCAATTTCGCGAGAAAGGACGCTTAGTTACCAGTACGCTCTCCACCCTGTCGGCGTACACTCCTTCAGGAGTAGCATAGAGAGCAATTCTCAAGGTGCCGATATCTTCGAGTGAGTCTTTCGTAAGGCGCAGGCTTTCTGCGCGTTCGGGTAGGTAACTCAGCGCTGTTTCATAGTGGTAGGCGGTACGGGCTGCGGGTTTATAGCCGCTGCGGGCGGCCCGTAGTAAGGGTATGGCTTGGGCGAGGGCGAAGGCTCCTGCTTCCTTCCGGGCTCCTTCGCGGAGAGCTTCTAAATTGGCGGGTAAAAGCTCCCGGTTGCCAGTAAACCCAACCTCCCGTGGGAAGAGGTGAGCCAGGTGAATACTTCGCTGATAAAGTATTCCGTAGAGTTCGTAGAGCTCCGCCCATTTTTCGCCACTCAACTGGTTCCTGAGCACTTTGCTGCGGCGGTAATCACGCGCCTGGATACTTTCGTAGGCCAAAAGAAAGTCTGCTAATTGCTCGGTTTTCATTCTCTTCTTAGGGACAATCCTGTCCGATCCTTTTAGGGCGCGGCCGCGGGTGGTCACTGAGTTCGTCGAACGTGTGCAGTGTCGAAGGGCGAGCGCATAGGCCCTTTCGAAGTTACCCTTTTCTACTAAGGTGCTTACCTTGACGCAACTGGTTGAGCCAAAGGAACAGAGTAAAAGTAGTAAGCATAGGTAGAGGTGTTTCATTGCTGGGCTTTGGCTCAAGATCCAAAGCGGCCTTGGTGCTTTCTGTTACCAGTCTATTAAAGTCAATATTTCTGTAGTTAAAGTGCTTAACGTTTTCTTTTTAAAGGTGACTAGGCCTTTTTTCCGCGGAGGTTATTTAGCATTATTCCGTTTAGCGAATTTTCGCTCCGCTAAACTTGTTCACCCACGTTGGACCGTTTACCTTTGGGCACCATGGTACAATCGATCATCTTCAGCCTAGTCGCTATTGCCGCCCTGGGCTACGCATTTTACCAGTTCCGGCAGGTCCACGCCAATATTCAACTCGGCAAACCAGAGGAGCTGACGGGGCCTACTTCGGAGCGCTGGCGTAACCTATTACTGGTTTCTTTTGGACAGAGGAAGATGTTCAAGCGGATGATTCCGGCGGTGCTTCACTTCATGCTGTACGTTGCCTTCGTTTTCACTCAGATCGAGTTGATTGAAATCTTTATTGATGGCGTGTTCGGAGTACACCGCTTTTTCGCTGCTAGCCTAGGAGGTTTCTACAATTTTATCATTAGCACCATCGAAATCCTTTCGGTACTGGCCTTTGTAGCTACGCTGATTTTCCTGATCCGCCGGAATGCACTCAAGATTCCCCGTTTCGTAAAGCCAGAGATGAATGGTTGGCCGAAGCTCGATGCCAACCTGATCCTGATCTTCGAATTACTCCTACTAGTCTGCATCTTTACCATGAACGGTACGGACGAAGTACTGCAAAGTATTGACCCTGCGCATTACCCGGATACCAACTTGGCCGTAACCGCTTGGCTTGGCCCAGCCATCTTTGGTGGGCTAGGGGAGGGGAGTCTTCAGGTCCTTGAGCGCGTTGGTTGGTGGGGGCACATCATTATGGTGTTTGTCTTCCTGAACTACCTACCGAAATCGAAACACCTACACATTCTTCTCGCTTTTCCGAACACCTGGTTTGCCCGGCTCAAGCCCGCAGGCCAGATGATCAATATGCCGGAGGTAATGAATGAGGTTAAATCCATGATGGGCCTGGGCGACCCTGATGCTCCTGAGCCCGACATGAACGCTGAACTCCCGGAATTTGGCGCTAACGACGTTTTTGAGATGAGCCAGATCGATCTACTCGGTGCTTACACTTGTACGGAGTGTGGGCGGTGTACTTCTGTCTGTCCTGCCAATATCACGGGGAAGAAACTAAGCCCCCGTAAAATAGTCATGAACGTTCGTGACCGGATGGAAGAGGTAGGCGAGAAAATTCGCTCCGGCAACTCCGAGTACGCAAAGGATGCCGACCAGCCACTCTCTGCCGCAAACTTTGATGACGGGACCAACCTTTGGGACTGGATCTCCCGCGAAGAAGTTCACGCCTGTACTACCTGTAATGCCTGTGTGGAGGCCTGTCCGGTGCTCATCAATCCCCTGGAGATGATTCTGAAGCTACGCCGCCACGAAATTCTTACTGAAGCCGCCGGCCCTCAAGACTGGTTGCCCCTCTTCAATTCCATCGAAAATCAGCAACGTGCCTGGAGCGTCGGTACCAGCCGGACGGCCTGGGCAGAATAACCGGCTAATGCAGTCTCCGACTGCGATTTATTCTATCTATTGCTTTCCCAAGCGCGGCTGGAAGCCGCATTATCCAAAGAGTTATGACCGTAAAAACAATGGCCGAATTCGCCGCTGAAGGTAAAGAACCAGAAATTCTTTTCTGGGTAGGTTGCGCTGGTAGCTTTGATGATCGTGCACAGAAAGTAACCCGAGCGTTTGCGGAAATCCTGACCAAAGCTGGCATCGAATTTGCCATCCTTGGGGACGAAGAAGCCTGTACCGGAGATCCTGCTCGCCGCGCTGGAAATGAGTTCTTGTTTCAAATGACGGCCTTACAGAATATCGAGGTCTTGAATATGTACAAGGTGAAAAAAATGGTGACGGCCTGCCCACACTGCTTCAATACCATTAAAAATGAATACCCAGCACTGGGGGGCAATTACGACATTGTCCACCACACCCAACTCCTGCAAGAACTAATCAATGATGGACGTGTGAAAATGACGGAGGGAGGTACCTTCAAAGGCAAGCGGATTACCTACCACGATAGCTGCTACCTTGGTCGGGCCAACGGAGTTTACGAGGCCCCGCGGGCCGTACTAGAGGCCATCGACGGTCAGCTTGTAGAAATGAAGCGCAGTAAGACCAACGGCCTTTGCTGTGGTGCCGGTGGCGCCCAAATGTGGAAAGAAGATGAGCAGGGCAGTAAGCGTATCAACGTAGAACGCATCGAGGAAGCCATAGACACCGGGGCCGAAATAATTGCCGTCAACTGCCCTTTCTGCCTGACCATGATGCAAGACGGGATAACTGGAAAGGAAAAGCAGGATAGCGTGATGGTATATGACTTGAGTGAGTTGATTGTGGGGTAGGCTAGGGTGCTCACCGCTTCACCAACCGTGTCCCGTACACTTTATCCTGGCTCTGCAAGCGGAGCCAGTAAGCCCCGGGAGCTAAGTCATCCAAAGTTACCCGGCCGTTGGTAAACCCTTCTTGGCACCTGCGGCCGCGCCCATCAAAAATCGTGTAAGCATACCGGCCGACCTCAGGCAACCGCAGCCAAACTGTTCCTTCGGTAGGGTTAGGGAAAGCGGTAAGCGGTAAGGTGTTTAGTGATGGGGTCGAGGTGGTACCGCGTAGGGTAGATAGTTTTTCCCAAATAGCGTTGTGGTACCCAATGGGGGCTAAATCTTCGG